>JAPKZR010000065.1 GCA_026393695.1 Actinomycetota bacterium | reverse complement strand
TGAGATATACACCGGCGGTCACCATCGTGGCCGCGTGGATGAGGGCCGACACCGGGGTGGGGCCTTCCATTGCGTCGGGGAGCCAAAGGTACAACGGCAGCTGCGCGCTCTTGCCAACGGCGCCAACGAACAACATCAGCGCGATCATCGTTGCGGTGGACTGAGCAATACCACCGTTGCGGGCCGCTTCGTTGAGCGGGCCGTAGCTGAGCGTTCCGAGCGCTTGGAACGTGAAGAACATTGCGACCATGAAGCCCCAGTCGCCAACTCGGTTGGTGACGAACGCTTTCTTGCCAGCGGTGGCGGCCGATTCGCGGCCATGCCAGAAACTGATGAGCAAGTACGAGCAGGTGCCCACACCTTCCCAACCGAGGAACGTAACCAACATGTTCTCGCCGAGCACCAACATGAGCATGCTGAACACGAACAAGTTGAGGTACAAGAAGAACTTGCTGAACTTGGGATCACCGTGCATGTACCCAATGGAGTACAGGTGGATCAACGATCCAATGCCGGTGACGAACAGCGCCATCGTGATCGACAGCGGATCAGCAAGGAAGGCAAGGTCAACCTTGAGGTTGCCTGCCGGAATCCAACTGAACAGGGTGTGCACGTGCGCACGCTCTTCAGTGGTCTTCGAAAGCAAATCGATGAACACGCCGACGGTGACCAAGAACGCCGACGCTGTCATCAGCGTGGCGACATAGCCAGCGCGTGGCTCACCCAGCTTGCGGCCAAGCAGCAACACAATGAGGAATCCTGCGAGCGGCAGGGCAGGGATCAACCAAACGAGGTCGAGCATGTCGATTAACCCTTCAACTCGGCGATGTCGTCGGCAGTAGCCGAAGGACGACGACGCAGGATCGACACGATGATGCCAAGACCCACGACAACTTCGGCGGCGGCAACCACCATCACAAAAAAGACCGTGGTCTGTCCGCCGATATCACCGAGCTTGCGAGCCAGCGCTACAAAGGTGAGGTTTACGGCGTTGAGCATGAGCTCGATGCACATGAACATCACGAGCGGGTTGCGGCGAACCAAGACGCCAACGGCACCAAGAGCGAACAGCAACGCTGCGAGTACGAGATACCACGTGGTGGTTGGAGATGCGATAGCGAAATGCATCACTTACTCCCTGCAGACGTGTCGCTTGCCGAACCGCTACGCGGACGACGGGCCAAGAGCACCGTGCCAACCACTGCGATCACCAAGAGCACTGAGGTGACTTCGAACGCGAACACATGGTTACTGAACAAGTCGTTGGCCAGTTGACGAATGTTTGAGTCATGACCAGTATCGCCTGATGCAATGTCGATGCCTCGGCCGCGCACAACGAGCGAATCGCGGCTTCGAACGATGGCAGCCGCGACGAGGCCAAACAGACCCAAGCCAACAATTGCTGCCAGTGGCCGCTGCACTTTGACAGGGTCGATGCGCAATGCCTCGGCCTTATCGACGCCGAGCAACATGATGACGAACAAGAACAACACCACGATGGCGCCGGCGTACACAATCACTTGCACGGCTGCCAAGAAATGAGCGTCTTGGGCAACGAACAGCACGGCCACACCAAACAAGGTGAGGATCAGGCTGAGCGCAGCGTGCACCGGATGCGACCGCACGATCACACCAATGGCGCCAACCAGAATCATTGCGGCGGCGCAGACGAAAACGAAAAGCTGCATCGTTACTTGTCCCTTGTTTCCTGCGCAGGTTCGCCGGTGCGGACTCCGTGGCCAAGTTCGCCACTCCATCCCTCGATGCCTTCGAAGTCGGCGTTGCCGCTTGGCGCCGTGGCGCGCATCCATCCACTGGTGAGCAGATCTTCGCCCTCGCGCCAGTCTTCCCAAGGCATCTGCTGCGGCTTGCCCTGATCGTCGACGAGCAACTCGTTCTTGGTGTAGATCGCATCTTGGCGATTGGTGAAGCTGAACTCGAACAACTTGGTTTCGGTAATGGCCTCGGTGGGGCACGCCTCAACGCACAGGTCGCAATGGATGCAACGCAGATAGTTGATCTCGTACACGAACCCAAACCGCTCGCCTGGCGAGGTGGGGTTGATCGCGTCGTTGTCGGCACCGCGCACGTAGATGCACTTGGCGGGGCACACACCGGCGCAGAGTTCGCAGCCGATGCACTTCTCCATGCCGTCTTCGTAACGATTCAGCACATGGCGACCGTGAAGGCGCTCGGGCTTGGGTGCCTTCTCGTCGCCGACAAGTCCCTTCGCCACACTCTTTTTGTTGACACGCCCACCCGAATACTGCTTGGTGATGCGCTCTCCACCAAACAGACGATGCTGCTTGATGGTCACGAGAAATCCGTCGAGATATCCCATTAGAACATCGCCCCCTCTCGTTCACGATTCTTTGCACTGACTCGCGTAGCCGCGAGCAACAACAGTGCGCACACCAACAGCACCACGATGGTGATGATGTTCACGGTCCACTTGTTCCAGTCGTTGTCGGTTGCGACGCGCTGAGCGGCGAGCAACATAAACCAGCCGAGCGACGCCGGGATGAGCAATTTCCATCCGAGGTTCATCAACTGGTCATACCGCAGGCGTGGCAGCGTTGCCCGGAACCACACGTAGATGTACAAGAACACGAGCAGCTTGGCGACGAACCACACGGTGCCGTTCATGAATCCGAGGTGAAGATCGCCGCTGAAGTGCACGGCACCCAGATTGAACTTCACGGGCTGCGGGCCACCAAAGAACATGGTGACAATGACGCCGCTCATTGTGACTGTGTTCATGAACTCGGCCAGGTAGAACAGCGCGAAACGCAACGACGAGTACTCGGTGTTGAAGCCACCGACGAGTTCTTGCTCGGCTTCAACGAGGTCGAACGGTGGTCGGTTGAGTTCGGCTGTGGCAGCGACCATGAAGATGATGAACGGCACCACGCCAGTGGCGATCACGTGCCAGCGGCCAAGGCTGCTCTGCGACGTAACAATGCCGTTGGTGCTCAGCGTTCCTGCCACCAACATCACGGCGGCCAGGCTCAGACCCAAGGCCGCTTCGTACGACACCATCTGCGCTGAGGCACGCACCGAACCGAGCAGCGGGTACTTCGAACCCGACGACCAACCAGCGAGCATGATGCCGTACACGCCAATGCCGCTGATCGCGAGCAAGAGCAGCACGCCTACTGGCGGATCGGCAAGCTGCACAAATGTGCGATGCCCGAACATGGTGACGGAGCCGTTCTTGCCATTGCTGAAGTCGCCGCCGAGCGGAATGATTGACCAGACCAAGAAGGCCGGCACGAACGCGAGGAACGGCGCGAGACGAAACACGAAACGGTCGGCACGGTCAGGCAACAGATCTTCTTTGAAGAACAGTTTGATGCCGTCGGCAAGTGTCTGCAAGATGCCGAACGGACCAGCCTTGTTGGGGCCGATTCGGTTCTGCATCCCCGAGATGATCTTGCGCTCGAACCACACCATGAACATCGTGGCGACGAGGCCGACGACGAACACGATGACCACTTTGAGCAGAACGATGAGAACGGCCGATGGCGTGAGGCCTTCAAGAAGGTTGTCGATTGCGAACATCACAGGCTCTCAATCCGAACGTCGGTGACAGCAGCAGCGGCATCGATGAGTTCGCCGACGTTGGCGCCCGATTGGTTGAACGGCACCCACGCGGTTCCGCGCTGGACCGAATCGTCGGTGGCCAGTGACAGCACGATTGTTGCCTTTGGCGTAGACACCTTGACGTCGGCGCCGACGGCGGAACCGATGCGAGCGATGTCGAGTGGATGCACAAACACTGCGCCGCCAGGTGCCAGCTTGGCCAACGAAGGCGAATGAGTCGTGCCAACCGCTTGGTCATACAGCTTGCGGCTCACCACGAGTCGGAAGTTGTACGAGTTGCGATCGCCAAGCGCCACTGTGGGAGTTGCGATTGCATCGAACGACCCCACACCGGCAAGCACACCATTGGCTGCTGATTCAAGCGCCTCAGCGGTGACCGCTTCGAAACCATCGACCGCCGCTGCAATTGCGGCGGTGACATCGAGGACCGAGCCGAAGCCAAGATCGGTGCCGAGCAGTTGCGCCAACTCAGCAGCGACCATCCAGTCGGGGCGCGATGTGCCAGTGACGGTGACCTTATGAGCCAGCGTGGTGACACGGCCTTCGATGTTGGTGGTGGTGCCTGCCTTCTCGGCGTAGGCGGCGGCTGGGAAGACCACATCGGCGAGGCGCGACGAGTCGGTGATGAACGTGTCGACCGCAATGATGCGTCGAGCGCCGGCGAGAGCACGGCGAGCAAGATCGGCGTCGGGCACATCGGCAATGGGATCGGCACCAACCAAGATGAGACACTCGATCTTGCCAGCGGCCGCCGCATTGAGAATGCCGGTGCTGTCGAGGCCGCTCTTGCCGCGACGCATACCGACGCTGATTGCGCCGACGACATTGCCGCGACGAAGCGCTGGCAACACCTTTGCCTCGGGCAACGCAGCTAACAGAGCGAGCAGCGCTGCCGTGGTGCCTGCTGAAGATTCGGCGAGGTTGGCTCGACCAGCGACGATAACGACTTCGCCCTTGGCCAACTGTGCGGCGATTTCAGGCTGAGCAAGCGTGGCCGAAACCACGTCGGCCTGCGTGCCGGGTTCGTAGAACACCGTGCGCCAGGCGTAACGAGTGAGCCCCGTTGCCTTGGGGGCGAACTCGATGATGCGGCTGCGGTTCTTGACGGCTGCATCGCGCAAGCGCAGATACAACACCGGCAGTTCTTCTTTGAGGTCGGGGGCCAACAAGATGATGGTGGCCGCCGACGAGGCCTGATCGATGGTGGCGCGGTTCATGCCGAGCACGCCAACGGGCAGTCCGTCGCCCAGCTGTGCCGACACGTTGGGTGTGCCGATGACATCGTGAGCCAAGCGGGCCCAAGCGAACGCATCTTCGTTGCTGCCACGCGCGCCGCCGAGCACCGCAATGCTGCTCGCTCCGCCCGCCGCGATGGCATCGGTGATCATCCGTACCGCTGCTGCATTCGCAGAGTTCCACGAGGTTGGCTCGTGGCCATTCGCGGTGCGCACCAGTGGCGTGGTCAAACGGTCGTCGCTGTTGACGCCCTCGAAGCTGAAGCGGCCCTTGTCGCACAACCAACCCCAGTTCACTGGATCGGAGTCGACACCTTGGTAGCGCAACAGTTCGTCACGGCTCGACTGCACTGCAGTGCGACAGCCCACCGAACATGTGGTGCACGTGCTCTCGGCTTCTTGCAGGTCCCATGGACGCGCCTTGAAGCGGTACGGCTTTGCCGTGAGCGCGCCCACCGGACAGATCTGCACGGTGTTGCCGCTGAAGTAGCTCGAGAACGGCTCGTCAGGGAACGTGGTGACCTGGGTCGTGTTGCCGCGGCTCGTGAACTGAATGAGTGCATCGCCTGCCACTTCGTCGGCAAAGCGGGTGCAACGATCGCACAAGATGCAACGCTCGCGGTCGAGCAACACCAGTTCGCTAATGGCGATGGGCTTTTCGTAGTGGCGCTTTTCTTCGATGTAGCGGCTCTCGCCCGGACCATGGCTGAACGACTGATCCTGCAACGGGCACTCGCCGCCCTTGTCGCAGACTGGGCAATCGAGTGGATGGTTTGCGAGCAGCAACTCGATGATGCCCTCTTGGGCAGCCTTCGATGCTGGTGACTCGGTTTCGACCACCATGCCGGGGGACACTGGGAACATGCACGACGGCATGAGCTGTGGACCGCGACCCGTATCGACCTCGACGAGGCACATGCGGCACATGCCTACCGAGCTCATTCGATCGTGGTAGCAAAAGTGAGGAATGTAGGCGCCAGCATTTTCGGCGGCCTTGATGATGAGGTCGCCCTTGCGCGCGGTGAACTGCTTGCCGTTGATCGTGACGCTTACGGCGTTGGGATCGACGATGACCTCGGCTGGCTCAACCTCGTTCGATTCTGTAGTGGTCACAGCGCGGCCTCAGTTTCGGACACCGACACAGCGGTCACGGGGATAAAGGTTCGCTTCACGAGTTTGGCCTCGAATTCGTCACGGAACAGAGTGAGTGCCGAATGCACCGGCGTATAGGCCGACGGCCCAACGAAACAGATGGTGGTCATCTTGTACGGGAACGGAACTGCGGCAAGGCCGAGTCGTTCGCTCGATGCGTGCGGGAAGTCGCCGGGGCAAATAGTGGCGCCAACTTCGAGCAACTGATCAAGATCGCGATGCGTGCCCTGGCCCGCAACGACGCGATCGAGAATGCGCATTAACCATGTGCCGCCTTCGCGACACGGCGTGCATTTGCCGCACGACTCGTGCGCATAAAAGCGAGTGAGCGTGAGCGCTGCGTTCGGAATGTCGGTGGTGTCATCCATCACCATCACTGCGCCCGAGCCAGCCATCGAGCCGGCGGCTCCAATGAGGCGACCCTCGAACGGAAGGTCGAGTTGATCGGGCAAGAACCAAGGCGCTGATCCACCACCGGGCACAAACGCTTTGAGTTCGTTGTTGTCGCGGATACCGCCACAGAACTCTTCGCCGTAGAGCAGATCGCGAAACGTGGTGGTGCCGTTGATGATTTCGTACACGCCCGGACGCTTCACGTGGCCCGACACAGCAACCATGCGCGTGCCTGGCGACGTTGCGCTACCGATAGCGGTGTATGCGGCAGAGCCGTTACGCATGAGCCATGGCAAGTTGGCCATGGTCTCAACGTTGTTCACGATGGTTGGCTTGCCATACAGACCAATGGCCGCTGGGAAGAACGGAGGCTTCAAGCGCGGCATGCCGCGGTTACCTTCGAGGCTTTCGATGAGCGCTGTTTCTTCGCCCACCACGTACGCGCCAGCACCCCAGTGCAACACGATGTCGAGCGAGAAGTCGGAGCCGAGAATGTTTCGACCCACGTAGCCAGCGGCGTACGCCTCGTTGAGTGCAGCAGCAACGCGCTCTTGGGCCAACGCCATTTCGCCACGGATGTAGAGGAAGCATTGCGACAAGCCCGCCGCGTAACACGCGATGAGACAGCCCTCGATGAGTTGGTGAGGATCGCGCTCCATCAGCAAACGATCTTTGTAGGTGCCCGGCTCGCTCTCGTCGCCGTTGACGACCAGATAGCGCGGCCACACGCCTGCGGGAGTGAGCCCCCACTTAGTGCCAGCCGGGAAGCCAGCGCCACCGCGACCCAACACGGTGGCGGCCTTTACTTCGTCGTGCACTTCGGTTGCGCTACGCGAAAGCGCCGCACGCAAACCTGCGTAGCCGTCGGTGGCGAGGGCGCGCTCGAGCGTGTACGAATCTTCGTACTGGAATCGCGCGGTGACGATCTGAGGACGGTCGCCGGCAACAAAACCAGGAGCGTGCGTGTATGTAGTTCCGGTCATTTTGGTGCCTCTGCAACAGTCATCCAAGAAGGTGCATTCGTTGCGTCTTCGGGTGGCACAGCGCCGACGCCGCGCTCGGCGGGAATGTGTTGGCGGATACGCGCCACGGTGCCGTGCGCCGGAATCTCTGAGTCGAGTCGGCCAGCCGCGAGATCGTCGATGAGTGCATCGAATGTCTCTGGGGTGACACGGAACCGGTAGCGATAGTTCACTTGCAGTGTGGGCGCCTCGGTGCAGGCTGCCTGACACTCGGCGTGCTCGAGGGTGAACATGCCATCGGGTGTGGTGCTGCCAGCTTTGATGCCCAAGCGATGCTCGGCGTGATGCATCAGTTCTTCGCCACCCATCAGCGCGCACGACATGGTGCGACAGATGTTGACCAAGTACTTGCCCACTGGCTCAAACTTGAACATCTCGTAGAACGTGGCCGTGCCAAGCACTTCGGCCGACGTTGCGCCAACGAGTTCACCGATATGACGAATGGCGTCATTGGTGACGTAGCCATCTTGCTGCTGAGCAAGATGCAGCAACGGAATGGTCGCCGAACGGGGCCGCGGGTAGCGCGAGATGATCTCGTGCGCGACGCGGACATTGTCTTCGGTGAGACGGCTCATCGATCGACCTCTCCGAGCACGGGGTCAACGCTCGAAATAATGGCGACAGCATCGGCCACCAGACAATTACGCATCATGTGAGGCAGGGTCTGAATGTTCACGAACGAAGGGGCGCGAACATGCATGCGGTACGGCTTGGAAGAGCCGTCGCTGGCGATATAGCAGCCAATTTCGCCACGTGGACTTTCGATTGCCACGTAGACCTCGCCCTCGGGAACCTTGAATCCCTCGGTGAAGATCTTGAAGTGGTGGATCAACGCTTCCATCGACTCGTCGATGCGAGCGCGCGGTGGCGGAGTGACCTTCTTGTTCTGGATGCGATAGTCACCCGACGGCATGCGATCGAGAATCTGACGAACGATCTTCATGGATTCGCGGATCTCGTTGAGGCGAATTGCGAAGCGATCGAAACAGTCGCCGTAGGTGCCGACAATGACATCGAACTCGACCTCGTCGTAGCGCAGGTATGGCATGTCGCGGCGAAGGTCCCAAGCCAAACCGGTGCTGCGCAGAATTGGGCCAGTAGTGCCCAACGCCATCGCCTCTTGCGCCGTGATGACGCCGACGCCCTGCAAGCGATCTCGCCAGATCGGCTGACCGGTCATCAACACGTCGTATTCGGCGAGGCGTGGGGGCAGCATGTCGAGAATGGCCAAGACGTCGTCGCGCCAACCGGCAGGCAGGTCGGCAGCGAGGCCGCCAGGACGGATGAAGTTGTGGTTCATCCGCAAGCCCGTGACCTTTTGGAAGAAGCGCAACACTTCTTCGCGCTCACGCCAGCCGTAGAGCATCATGCTCACGGCACCGAGGTCCATGCCGTTGGTGGCCATGAACAACAGGTGGCTGCTCATGCGGTTCAGTTCGCTGAGCAACATGCGCATCCAGACGGCGCGCTCAGGAATGTCACCATCGATACCGAGCAACTTTTCGACGGCCAACGAGAACACCAACTCGTTGTTCAGCGGGCTCACGTAATCCATGCGCGTGACGTTGGTGCCACCCTGCATGTAGGTCAGTGTCTCGCCCGTCTTTTCCATGCCGGTGTGCAGGTAGCCGATGATCGGCTTGCAGCGCAGCACGGTCTCGCCCTGCAGTTCGAGCATCAGGCGCAACACGCCATGGGTGCTCGGGTGCTGAGGACCCATGTTGATGATCATGGTTTGGTCATCGTGGTATTCGTTATCGCCAGTGCCCGCTGCGTACTTGGCAGCTTCGGCCTCGCTCATGCGCAATACTGCGCCCACTTCGCGAAGCAGTTCTTTGGCGGTGAGCTCACTGCGCGGGCGCAGTTCTTGCGCGCCTTCGCCGGTTTGGTGCAGCAGGCCCGCTTGGGTTTCGTCGATCACTGCCACGCGCTGGTCTCCTCGGCTCGCGGTGCGTTCTGCACATAGTCAGCGCTGAACTGCACCGGGATGACACCGACTTCGTAGTCCTTACGAAGCGGGTGGCCATCCCAATCCTCGGGCATCAAAATGCGCGTGGGGTCGGGATGATTGGTGAACGAAATACCGAACATGTCATAGGCCTCGCGCTCCATCGCCTCGGTGCCCGGATGCAGATCGAACAACGTTGGACACGTGGCGTCGTCGGCCGGAATCTGCACTCGCACGCGCAGGCGGCGGCGGTGCTCGATGTCGAGCAGGTTCACAACAACTTCAAACCGCTCGGGCACGAAGCCTTCGGGCAACGTGCGACCTGGATGAGTGAGGTAATCGACCCCGCACAAATCGATAGCCATGACGTAGCCATCGTTGGCAAGTTGCTTGATCAGGGCGATATAGCTTGTACGAGCAACATGCACCACCGGCTGGCCGAAGCTGTCGGTGAGCGGATGTCCGTGCAATGTGGGCGCTGGTTCAGCGCTCGGCGACGTGTCTGCGGCGGCCTCGGGGGCGGGGGTGTTGCTCATCGGTCACCGATTTCCCAAGAGCACCGGGGTGGGCTCGACAGCAGCAGCGATCTCGGTGATGTGCACGTTGGCACCGGCACCAGTTTGCGCTCGGCGCTTCATGATCTCGCCGTCTTCGATGAGCTGATGCAACGTCTCAATCGCGTGGATCAGCGTCTCTGGAGTTGGCGGGCAGCCGGGTGCATACACATCGACGGGCACGATCTGGTCGACACCTTGCACGATTGCGTAGTTGTTAAACATGCCGCCGCTGCTTGCGCACACACCCATGCTGATGACCCACTTGGGTTCCATCATCTGGTCGTACACCTGACGCAAGACGGGAGCCATCTTCTGGCTCACCCGGCCGGCCACAATCATGATGTCTGCCTGACGCGGGCTGGCGCGAAACACTTCCATGCCAAAGCGGCTGAGGTCGTAGTGCGAGCCGCCAGAGCCCATCATCTCGATGGCGCAACAGGCGAGACCGAACGTGGCACCCCAACTGCTGCGGCTACGCGCCCACTTCACGAGATCTTCGATGCGACCCGTCAGGGCGTTGTGCTGAATGCCACCAAGCCCGTCGTCGAGTACGTCGTTTACGAGTCCCATGGTCAGGCTGCCTTCTCGTCGATTCGGCCTTCGGTACCAACCCGACGGATGGTGCTGCTCAACGTGCGGTCGGCCGAGACGGCGCTATCGAGCGCCTTGTACTTCTGCAGCGGACCCCAGTCGAGGGCGCCACGGGCAACCACGTAGACAAACGCTGCGAAGAATACGGCGCTGAAGGCGATCATTTCCCAAAACGCAAACGAACCGAGCTCACGGCGAGCCACCGAATATGGATAGATGAAGATGATCTCAATGTCGAACATCACGAACAACATGGCCACGATGTAAAAGCTCACTGGGAAGCGCTCGGGCAACTCGCGGCCCGGCACAATGCCACATTCGTAGGGCGCTTGCTTGGCCGCCGATGGACGACGAGGGGCCAGCAGCCGTGAGGCCACAAAGCTGACCGCGCCGAACAAAATCGCCACGACCATCAGCGCGATCACAGGCAGGTACTGGCCCATGAGCTAGCTCTTCGCCGGTACAGCGAGACCGCCAGCGCGGTTCACGAGTACCCGTTTGTCGCGGATGTGCAGCAAGTAGCAACAGGCAAAGAACACCAGGGCCGAACCAAACGCAATAATTGCCGCTGGCACGCGCTTATTGCCAAGATCGCGAATCATGTACACGTAGCGGTGGGGCTGCGACGCATCGAGTTCGGCTCGGGCAGGCGCACGGCCTGGCTCAGTTCGCTGTGGACGCAGCGGCGCCACTTCGACCACGATCCAGTGAGGCTTGTGTATGAACGCAACAAAGTCAATCGACTCGCCGATCTTCGGATAGCGATCGCCACCCTTGTCGAACACCGCGACGACTTGATACTGGCCAGCCTTGAGCGTGCCGTCTTCTTCGATCACGACGCCACCGGCCGAGGCCGACTGTCCGTAGCTGGCGTCGGTCTCGCCGAGTTGGCGCCAACCGTTACCAAGCAATGACTTCTGCACAGCAGATGCCTGATCGGCGAACGGTGCGTCAGCGGCAACATCGACCGGTTCTTGAACAACTCCTGCTGCAAAGACCGAGGCGGGCTGCATCAGAATCGAGTTATTACGAACGGGCTGCCACGATGGCTCGTCGCCCTTGAGGCCGATACCGAACGACCACCACACCAAGGTCATCACCATCATCCACCCGCTGAGCCCAGCGAGTGCGATCAAGAAGCCCAAGCGAGCACCGACGTTGGTACCGAGGATCAGATAGGTCGAGCCGCACAAGGTGCCGACGGAAATGATGATGATGAGAATGCCGCGAATCTGCGGTTCCCAGTTGATTGCGAGTAGGGCATGCATCACAGGCTCCGCACGTATTCGATGATGGCTTTGATCTGTCCGTCGGTGAGCATGTTGCCAAAACCAGGCATACGGCCGCTGCCTTGACCTTGCAGGCCGTATTTCTTGCCCAGCACGGAACCCTTCTTCACGAAGTCGATCTGGTCGGCCTCGCTGGGGAAGTGAGCGTTCGAAGCGCCACCGGTGAGGTTGGGGCCGAGGCCACCTTGGCCAGGTTGACCAGGATCGCCGTAGCTCCAGCCCTGCGTATGGCAGCGGGCGCACGAGTACGCACCACTGTTCGTGTCGAGGTTGAAGAGCGCCTCGCCGTACGACTTATAGGTGCCGTCGGCAACAAGCTTGTTTGCTGAATCAGTGATCGCTTGCTGCTGTGATGCCTCGAGCGTGCCCGTGGGGCACACTCGTGCGTCGGGCTCATTCGCGGCACAACCTGAACGCGGTAGCTGAATTGACTTCAGGTATGCAATGAGGTTGTCGATCTGCTGTGAGTTCATCGGACCGCCGCCAGCAAGTCCCCATGGGGACATCGGCGAAAACGGTCGGCCGTAGTTGAGAATGAAGCGAACTTCTTCCTCGCTGAAGCGGTAAAACACCGTGTTCAGTGCTGGCGCACGCCAACTGACAGCCTTGACCTCGTTGGTCTTAGGGTCAGTGATTGCATACGCAGCCACGCCGCCCGTAGCTGTCATGCCGCCGTGGCAACCGGCGCAGTTGAAACCGCCCTTTGCCGTTGGCTGGAACAGTTCTTCGCCCCATCCCTCGGCGCGCTCCACCGAGTACGCCTTGGCGCCGACCAAGCGCGAGGGCTCAAGTACCCAGTACAGCGGCAGGCCGACAACGCTGACCACGAGGAACAACAGTCCAATGAACTGCACCCGTTCGAGGCGGCGCCCTTCGAGGATTTCATCGTCGTAATACTGTTTGCGGTTTGCTGCAAGCTCGATCTCGGATCCAAGTTCGGGACGCGCCGACTTGCGATTCGACATTGCGTAGACCACATAGCCCGCCACGATGACGAACAAGATGATGTAGGCAATATTGGTGGTGGTACTCGCCAACATGAATGAATTCACTCCCCGCCCGTAATGCAGTGCGGGCCTTCGGCTTCTTGGCCCGTGGTATTGGTTCCGATGGCCGGACCCGGAAGGGCCGCACCACCCAGTGTGTCGATGGTTACGTCGCCTGTGCCGCTGACCGAGACAAGGAAGCGATCCATGCCACGTGGTGCAGGGCCGGCCTTCTTCTCGCCGACTCGGTTGTACTGGCTACCGTGGCATGGGCATTCGAACCACTGTGAGCTCTTGCACTCAGGAACTCGACACCCGAGGTGCGGGCACTTCTGGTACAAAGCCACGAGGCCGGCTTCCATGCCTGGCAACAGCAGCGAGTTGTAAATCTTCTTGGCCTTTGGCACTGCGTCGGCCGGATACGCGGTGATCCACGTGCGGGCCTCTGGCAGGTAGAAGAAGCCGTTGTTCAGACGAATGTTGAGCAAGATGTCGTCGAGTTTGCCGGCGCCAACCTTGCCGCCAAAGCCGCCACCGCCAGCGGTTGGCCACAAGAAGGCAACGAAGCCAGACGCTGCAAACCCGGCGAGGCCCAGGCCCATCAGGCCGATGTACGCACGGTTGAAGAACTTGCGGCGCGAGACGCCAATGGCTTCAAGGTCTGGCTCGACCCAAGGCGATGGCAACAACGTGTCGGCCTTCACCAATGTGGCGGTGCGACTTGCAGTCGCTGCGGCCTCGAGGTCACGACCTGTTGCTGACTTCTTGGATCCGCTCGCTGCGGGCTGATCACGCTTACGGGTTTCTCGCGACAGCGCACCTGCGCCGCGCACATCGGTGCGACGCGCGGCGGTGAGGAACATCACCGCCGCTAACACGATCACTACTGCAATCGCGATTCCAATTACTGCTCCAGAGTTCAACTCAGGACCTCACAATTCGAAGAAGATGCCGTCACGCCACGGAAGCGTGAAGTTGAATCCAGGACCACGGAAGAACGAACCGATAATGACCAAGACGGCCCACGTCATCAAGAACACGGTCATCAGCGACGTCGCAAACTTGCGATCCTCAGGCTTGATCGATGGGTTCTTATCGATGTACGGCGACAAGATGAGCACGATCAGACCAACGCCGGGAACTGTCACACCGGCCACCATTGGGTGGAACATGGTGAGCAGTTCCTGAAGGCCGAGGAAGTACCACGGTGCCTTCGATGGGTTCGGGGTCTTGTTGATGTTGGCGTACTGCAGCAATGGAGCATTGACGAAGATGCTGAACACGAACGTGAACGCAGTACACGCCAATGCCGCCACAAATTCGGCAGCGAGCAGGTGCGGCCAGGTGTGCACCTTGTCAACCGGCGAGGCCTTGACCTCTTGGATCGAGCCGCTCTTGACCACGGTGAGCAGACGCTGAGTGTGGCCACCCGGGCCAGCGCCCACGGGCAAACCAGCGCTTGCGGCCGGCGCAGCGACCACGGCAGCGACCTTGTCGGCCACTGCAACAGCGCCGCCAGCGGCATCGCCATCGGTCTTCGATTTTGCGGACCGGCTGCGCTCGAGCAGATGCGCGGGAATGCGCGGATCCGAGGCCGGAGCTTCGGCGCTTGGTGCAGCGGCAGCTGGAGCGGCTTCTTCTGCGGCCTTATCGCGAGCGGCTTGCGCTCGCTTGAGCAGGTGCTCTGGGATTTCAGTCATGACTCAACACCCTTCGATCACAATGGCCGATCACAGCGGACCCGAAATGCCGCCGTCTTTACGGACACGCCAGAAGTGGATGGCCATAAAGATGACAATGATGAACGGGAAGAACAACACGTGAAGTACGTACCATCGCAGCAACGTCTCGGGGCCGATTTCGGCCCCGCCAAGTAAGACGAATCTCACCTGCGATCCGAGCACCGGCGTGTACCCCATCATGTTGGTACCCACCGTCACCGCCCACAGTGCCAACTGGTCCCATGGGAGCAGGTAGCCGGTGAACGACAACATCAAGGTGAGCACCAGCAAGATGATGCCGATCACCCAGTTGAACTCTCGAGGAGCTTTGTAGGCGCCGTGGTAAAACACGCGGGCCATGTGCAAGAAAACGCTGAGCACCATCAGGTGCGCACCCCATCGGTGCATGTTTCGCACAAGTAAGCCGAACGCCACCGACGTCTGCAAGTTGTTGATGTCGTTCCAGGCCTGTGTTGCTTCTGGCCGGTAGAAGAACATCAAGAAGATGCCCGTGACGGTGAGCAGAATGAACAAGAAGAAGCTGAGCCCGCCAAGGCACAGCGTGTAGCTCACCTTGACTGCGTGTCGCTTCACCTTGACTGGGTGAAGGTGGTACAACACCGAGTTCATGATGACGTAACTGCGGTTACGCGGGCTATCGGTGTAGCCCTTACGGAAGATGCTGCCAGGGCGGAAAATACTGTTCCATGCCTGACTGCCTTGTACCGATCCGTTGACCTGAGTGACGCGATCTTTCAGCGTCGGTCGTGGATTCTCATCGAGGATATTGGCCATGATCTGTGGTCTCCTCTACAGCCGCAAGCCGTAGGCGTAGCCGTGATTGTTCGTACGTGTATGCGAATCGCCGGTGGCTCCTGCCGTGCCGACTTTGCCCAAAATGATGACTCCGGTTGGGCAACGATCGACGCACAGTGCGCAGCGGGTGCACACGTCGTCGTCGATGATGAACAGCACATTGTCTGCTGGGTCGCTGCCCGGCATTTCTGTGCCTGTTGCTTCAGCGATGGCCTCAGGGGCCACCATGTGAATGCATTTCCAAGGGCAGATATCGACGCAGCCTTCGCACATGATGCACTCGGTCTGGTCGATATGAATGAACTGCTTGGGCTTCACCGCCTTGCTGAGGTAGTCGGCATCAACCTCGACGAGTTGATACTCAGATGACCACAGCGGCATCGGTGGATTGGCGTCGGTACGTGCCATGAGGTCAGGCCTTCTTCACCAGTGGGCGACCGTAGGTACTGGTGGCCAGTTCGGTGCTTGTGGTCTTCTTGCCGCGGTTTTGCCACCAGATCCAAATCCAGATCTGCAAGCCGAAGAAGATCAAGTGAATGACGACAACGATGATGTCGCGAATCTCTTGGTACGAGACGGTGAAAGGAAAGTGACCGCCGTAGACCTTGGCCTTCAAGATGTCGAACGGGCCGAAGAGCAACTTCTGCTTGTTCCACTTGAGGTTCTTGTCGGCGTGCTGGATCCAGCGGTCGGGCACAACGCCGTAGGCGATGAACATGACCGTGAATGCGTAGACGGCCGCGAGCATTGACTCACCCCATGTGAAGGGTGTGCCGATGGGTCGTCGTTTGCCATAGGGGATGGCAGCGAGCGTGAGCACCAACGTCAGCGCAAACGAAAAAAGAAACGCTTGGTTGACGCCAGGCCATGTGGAGATGTCGATTGCGAGGAGCAACGTGACGTCGCCTTTCCGTTTTTGGGCGTGTTGAAATCGAACGCGAACTGTGCAGTTGTGAAACTACGCACGAACTGTAGTCGCGCATACCCCCGCAACTTCCAGTTTGAGCACAACTGAATTCGCGATTGGCACTGCTTGGGTACAGGTTTACCACGCGCACCCCCATCGACAGCATGGTTGTGAATTAGTGCAAGAAAGTTCGGCCTCGGCCCAAACCGGCGTGAGGGGACTACTTGTGGTCGCGCGCAGATCGAGTTCAGGGTGGATGTACAGGGACTTGGCGTACTAATTCATGTTTCGAGCGCGCCGCGCTCTACAGTGGCGGGTCGTAGTAAACCTTGAGTCGTACGTGTCTCGCACAGACGCTGCGAAAGGAATCCAGTGACTGAAATTCCCGAGCATCTCCTGAAGCGCTCCAAAGAGCGCCGAACAGCCGAAGGCGCCGACACGCCTGCTGGCGCGACCCCGGCCACTGTCGCTGCAGCAACTCCAGCTGTCGCTGCCGCAGCGAGTGCTCCGGCAAAGTCGGCACCAGCCGCACCGCCGGCAGCGCGACCCGACCCAGCATTCATTGCTGCGGCCAAGACCCGTAAGAAGATTCCGTTCTGGGCAATGGCCACACTGAGCCTGCTGCCCATCTGGGGCTTCATGTACGTGCAGGGCCTCAAGCCACAAGCTCGCGAAGTCACCGGACCCATCGCCGACGGCGTTGTTGTGTATGCGGGCTGCGCGTCATGCCACGGTGCCGCTGGCGGCGGCGGCGTCGGTCGCCCATTCGTCGCAGGGGCCGTGCAAAAGACCTTCCCGCACATCGAAGATCAGTTGAACCTCGTCTACACGGGTAGCCAGGCCTACAAAGACACTGGCGTTGGTCCCTATGGCGATGCATCGTTGGGCCACCTTGGCTACAACGGCAACTACATGCCAATGCAGGGCACCAAGGGCGGCGGTGCTCTCACCGAAGCGCAGATCGTGGCCGTTGTTTGTCACGAGCGCTACGACCTTGGCGGCGCCGATCCAGCCAGCACGCAGTGGGCATCCGAGTACAACCTTTGGTGTAGCCCCGAAGCCAAGATCTACGCCGCCATCAAGGGTGGCTCCGCAAACTTCGACAATGTCGACACGGTGTTCAAGGCCGACAAGGTTCTGCCGGTCGGCACGGTTCCCCGCCCAGGCACACCAGCCGGCAAGTAGTCGTTATCGCCATGCGGCCTGGCACAGGTTGGCCCGGTCATGAACGAGTCTGACCGCGCGTGCGAGGTTCTTGTCGTCGGCGGCGGGCCATCAGGCTCTGCCGCTGCGTATTGGCTCGCCAAGCGCGGCCACTCGGTCACCATTGTCGAGAAGAGCAGTTTTCCGCGAGACAAAACCTGTGGTGATGCGCTCAGCCCACGTGGGGTGAAGCAACTCGTCGATATGGGGCTGTCACCAACGCTGGCCACGTTCCATCAAGTGAACGGGCTGTGCCTCGTAGCGAGCGGCCGCGAACTCGAACTACCGTGGCCATCGCACGCGATCTATCCCGACCACGGGTTTGTTGTGCGTCGCAACGAGCTCGACGGCATCGTTGCCGCCAACGCCGTTGCGGCAGGCGCCACACTCATTCAGGGTTGCGAGGCGTTGACCCCAATCGTCGAACGCGGTTTCGTGCGCGGCGCAGTGGTGCAGGCCGAACACGGCGAACCATACGAGTTGCACGCCAAGTACGTGGTGGTGGCCGACGGCGCCGACAGTCGCTTCGGCCGATCGCTCGGCACTTTCCGCACGCGCGATTGGCCATTCGGTACCGCCATCCGGGCCTACTGGGAATCGCCACGACACAACGAAGTTCTCATCGAATCAGTGCTCGACGTGAAAGACCGAAAGGGCAACGTATTGCCCGGTTACGGATGGATCTTTCCCGTTGGCGACGGCACCGTCAACGTTGGCGTCGGGTTGCTCAGCACGTTTCGCGACTTCAAGAGCGTGAACCCAGCGCACCTGCTCGAATCGCATGCACAATCAATCGCCGAGCGTTGGCAGATCTCGCCAGACCAAGCCCTGTGCGATCCGGCTTCGGGTCGTATCCCCATGGGCGGCTCTATCGGGCCCATCGCGGGGCCGACCTATTTGGTCGTTGGCGATGCTGCAGGCAGCGTCAATCCGTTCAACGGCGAGGGCATCGACTACGCATACGAGACCGCCCGCATGGCCGCCGATGTCTTGCACGAAGCACTGAGTTCGCACGACGCCTCAGTGCTGCAGCGCTACCCGCGCCTACTCAACGACGAATTTGGGCAGTACTTCAAGATGGCCCGTCTGTTTGCTCGGATCATCGGACGTCCCGCACTCATGCGCGAACTCACTCGAGCCGGCATGCACAATCGCTCGCTGATGGAATGGGCGCTGCGCATTATGTCGAATCTGCTTCGCCCCGACGAGATGGGGCCAGCCGAGATTGCCTACAAAGCAATCGACAAGATCGTACGGTTGGCCCCCAACGCCTAGTGGCTGATTACACCTTCGGCTCGCCGAAGTAATCGCCAGCCGCCACGCGGTGTTTGCGGGCGATCGCACCGCTGATCGCTGAGTACACCAAGTTGTTGAGATCGCGGACCTTGAAGTTGTAGTACCGACGCGCTGCCGCAAGGCGATCCTCGGTGGTCGCAAGTTCGGTTTGCAGCGCGAGAAACGATTCGCTCGTACGCAGCGTGGGCATCGCCTCTGCCAACACGAATACCTGGGGCAGCAACGAACTCATTTCTGCATCGGCCGCAGCGATCGTCTCGCGGCTTGCGCCCACCGCAGCGCTCGCAGCACGAGCGCGTACGACTTGTTCGATGACCGAGCGCTCGTGCTCTGCGTTGGCCTGAACCGCTGCCACCAAGTTGGGAATGAGGTCATTTCGCCGCTGCAATTCGGCTTCGATGCCGGCCCATGCCGTGATCACGCGGTTGGCGGCTGAGCGCAGCCCGTTGTACAACACGGCATACGAAAGGCCGCCGACTCCGATCAAGCAAACCAAGGCGAGAACGAGTCCGTTCACGGCGAGGGAGGCCCTGCAGGTGGATAGAGCGACTGCATCACGGTTGGCATGTGGGTCACCAGTGCCTCCGAGCGCACGAGAAGGTTGGGGAGTTCCTCGGCTGATCGTCGGTCGTCTACTGCCAGGAGCCACGAACCAAGCAGATAGAGATCGAGCTCACAGGGAACCTCAAGCAACCAGCCCATCATCGATGGATCCAACAACGCAGTGGCGAATTGTTTGTCGGCCGATGTGATTCGGTAACGATCGTTGAAGGTTGGGCTTTCAAGCTCGATGTCATCGAGCCCCACTTTGTTCAACAGGCGAGTGGCGAAACCCTCGGGGCGCAGCCGAGTGCTCGTCGCTGCGAAGGGTAAAGCAACCAACGCGCAGGTGTGGCTGTACACCTGGCGATCCTTACCCGAGCCAGTGACATAGCGGTACTGGAACACTCGATTCGAGTAGGCCCCTGGGCGCCACATCGTGAAGGTTGCCTGATTGCTCGAACCCCGCTGCAGGAATTCGAAATCGAGGGACGTGATGTTTGAAGGATCGCCTGGGTCGAATTCGAGGCCGCTGGCCGCGGCAACGGCGCGATAGCGCGCAACACGACGTTTGTTGATCTCGTTGTTCGCAAGGAATACGACAATGGCAATCGCAACAATGAGGACGACTTCGAGAACCTGCATGCCAACCGAGATCCTGTCTGTGCGATTACTTCACCGAGTTCAGTAGCGCCTGCGGGGCTGCGCGAAGTGCCTCAGTTGCGGCGCTTGGCGGCATTGCATCGCACGCCTTGGCGGCAGCGGCCACGTATGCCGCGGCAACCTCAATCGCCTCGGCAATACCCGTGCCCGAGCGCACAATGGAGAGCGCCTTGTCGCACACCACTGCGTCGAGCGGATGGCCGAGCATGTCGCGCAACTCGTCGCTCGCTGGTGACTTCTGGGCGAGGGTGCGCAGCACTGGCAGCGTGTAGACGCCTTCGACCATGTCGTGACCTGCCGGCTTACCCAATTGCTCGTCGGTGGCAACGATGTCGAGCACGTCGTCGACAATCTGAAAAACCATTCCGTAGGCCAAGCCGTAATCCGTAAGTGCATCGATGACCGGGCGATCGAGCTGAGCAACGATGCCGCCGATACGTGTAGCCGTGCTGAACAACGAGGCGCTCTTGCCTTCGATCGACGACAGGTATGACGACTCGGGACGGCTGACGTCGTAGGTGTGACGCAGTTGTTCGATTTCGCCTTCGCACAGCCGAGCGATGGTGTTACCCAACAGCCCCGCAACCTCGGCGCCAAGCGATGCGGCAATCTCGGATGCCCGCGCCAGCAAGAAGTCGCCAGCGAGGATCGCTTGCAGATTGCCCCACTTGGCATTGACCGTCTCGACTCCACGGCGGGTCGCTGACTCGTCGATGACATCGTCGTGATACAACGACCCGGTCTGCACAAGCTCGCACGCAATGCCGCCCTGAATGGCTTCGTCAAGGCACGGGCCATTGGCCACCTGACACGCCACGGCGGTGAGCACCGGCCGAACACGCTTACCGCCCGCCACGATGAGATGACGCGCCAACTCGTTGAGATATGCGTCTTTGGTGTGGACCGACGCAAGAAGTGCGTCCTCGATCCGCACTCGGTCTCCGGTCATGCCCGGCAGCGAAAACAAAGGCGTGTTTGCCACACCGCAAGGCTAGGCCACCGCGACGAAAACTGACGATTAGTGTGCACAGCAACGGCATTGGTCATTGGCGTGACAGAGATACTGCTACCCAGCGCCACACTGTGCCACCCCACGTATACACTCCGAACCAACTATCCACCGTCTCTGAAAGGGCGGGCATGTTCGAACGCTTTACAGATAGGGCTCGTCGAGTTGTCGTGCTAGCGCAAGAAGAAGCGCGACTACTCAATCACAGCTACATCGGCACTGAGCACATTCTGCTCGGCCTCATTCACGAGGGCGAAGGTGTCGCGGCTAAGGCCATGGAATCCCTCGGCATCTCGCTTGAGGCCGTTCGCAGCCAGGTCGAGGAAATCATTGGCCAGGGTGGCTCATCGCCGTCGGGACACATTCCCTTCACCCCTCGCGCCAAGAAGGTTCTCGAGCTCTCGCTGCGCGAAGCACTGCAGTTGGGCCACAACTACATCGGCACGGAGCACATCCTGCTCGGCCTCATCCGCGAGGGCGAAGGCGTTGCCGCACAAGTGCTCGTCAAGCTCGGCGCCGATCTCAGCCGTGTTCGCCAACAGGTGATCCAGCTGCTCTCGGGTTACCAGGGCGGCCAAGGCAAGCCAGGCGAACCCGCTGGCGCAGCTCCCGGAGCCGGCGCTGCCGGTAAAGAAGAAGCTGGCGACAAGGGCAACAGCCAGATCCTCGATCAGTTTGGGCGCAACCTCACCCAACTCGCCCGCGAGAAGAAGCTCGATCCTGTCATCGGTCGCTCGCGTGAACTCGAGCGAGTGATGCAGATCCTCAGCCGCCGCACCAAGAACAACCCTGTTCTCATCGGTGAGCCCGGCGTCG
This sequence comes from Actinomycetota bacterium, assembly GCA_026393695.1. Taxonomy (GTDB): domain Bacteria; phylum Actinomycetota; class Acidimicrobiia; order Acidimicrobiales; family Ilumatobacteraceae; genus WLMZ01. The sequence goes on along the minus strand of JAPKZR010000065.1, from coordinate 3,201 downwards.
GCAAAACTGCCATCGTCGAAGGCCTCGCTCAGAAGATCGTTTCTAACGACATCCCCGACACCTTGCGCAACAAGCAGCTCTACACGCTCGACCTTGGCGCATTGGTTGCCGGTAGCCGTTACCGCGGCGATTTCGAAGAGCGTTTGAAGAAGGTCCTCAAAGAGATCAAGACGCGTGGCGACATCGTGTTGTTCATCGACGAGATTCACACTCTGGTTGGTGCCGGTGCTGCCGAAGGCGCTATCGACGCTGCTTCAATCCTCAAGCCAATGCTGGCTCGTGGCGAGTTGCAGACCATTGGCGCAACCACCACCGACGAATATCGCAAGCACCTCGAAAAAGATGCAGCGCTTGAGCGTCGCTTCCAGCCGGTCAAGGTCGAAGAGCCAACCGTTGCTCACACGATCGAGATCCTCAAGGGCATCCGCGATAAGTACGAGGCCCACCACCGGGTCACCATCACCGATCAGGCCCTCGTTGCTGCGGCAAACCTCGCCGACCGCTACATCGCCGATCGCCACCTGCCCGATAAGGCCATCGACCTCATCGATGAAGCGGGTAGCCGTCTGCGCATCAAGCGCATGGGTACCCCGCCAGACCTGAAAGAGCTCGAGTCGAAGCTCTCCGAAGTGCAAGAAGGCAAGAAGAAGGCTGTTGAAGAGCAGCGCTTCGAAGAAGCCGGACGCCTTCGCGATCAGGAAAAGACGCTGCTCGAAGAGAAGTCCACCAAGGAAGCCGAAGTGAAGGCCAGCGGCGTCGATCTGTTTGACGAAGTCGACGAAGAAGCCGTCGCCGAAGTGCTCAGCTTGTGGACTGGCATCCCGGTGTACAAGCTCACCGAAGAAGAGACGCAGAAGCTGCTCAACATGGAAGCCGAGCTGCATAAGCGCATCATCGGCCAAGAGAACGCCATCAAGGCGGTCAGCCAGAGCATTCGTCGTACGCGTGCAGGTCTCAAAGACCCCAAGCGCCCGAGCGGCTCGTTCATCTTCTTGGGCCCAACGGGCGTGGGCAAGACCGAGCTCGCCAAGACCCTCACCGAGTTCTTGTTCGGCGATGACACTGCATTGATCTCTCTCGACATGAGCGAGTACATGGAGAAGCACACCGTGAGCCGCCTCGTCGGTGCGCCCCCTGGATACGTCGGATACGAGGAGGGCGGCCAACTCACCGAAGCCGTTCGTCGCAAGCCGTTCAGCGTGGTGTTGTTCGACGAAATCGAAAAGGCTCACCCCGATGTCTTCAACATCTTGTTGCAGATTCTCGAAGAAGGCCGTCTCACCGACAGCCAAGGCCGTGCGGTCGACTTCCGCAACACCGTGTTGATCATGACGAGCAACCTCGGCACCCAAGATCTGCGTAAGGCCAACGTTGGCTTCACCCGCAACGACGAAGCCGTGAGCTACGAGCGCATGAAGGACAAGGTCATGGATGCGCTCAAGACGCACTTCCGTCCTGAGTTCCTCAACCGCATCGACGACGTCGTGGTGTTCCACGAACTCGCCCAGAGCGAAGTGGTGCAGATGGTCGACTTGATGACCAAGCGCCTCATCGGCCAACTCGAAACTCGCGGCCTCGGCATCGAGCTCACCGAGAGCGCCAAAGAGTTGCTGTCACGCAAGGGCTACGACCCGCAATTGGGTGCACGTCCGTTGCGTCGTGCCATTCAGCGCATGGTCGAGGACCCGCTCTCGGAGAAGATCCTCAACAAGGATTTCCGTGCTGGCGAGATCATCGTGGTTGACACCGAAGACGATCCAGATCGTCCCGGCGAACAACGCATCGCGTTCAGCTCGGTCGAGGGCTTCTTGCCGCCACCTGCCATTGAGTTGGCGGGCGCTGGCGATGGTGGGCCTCCAGCCGGCGGCACCGAATAGCCCAGCCCAGCGGGCTACACGGCTGGGCGAGCGCCCATCCCATCATCACGACGTGCGTTGAGTGTGGCTTTCGGGCTGTGCCAGCACATGCAGCCGCTGTGAGCCAGCCTTCTTCGGCATCGTCGCAAACCGCTTTGGCGTGGCCAATACCCTCACCAGGACCAGACCAATCACTTCGGGGATGTGCCGGAATTCGGTGAGTGCGGGCACTCGGCCCTGCGCGATGTCGATGACGGCCGTAACGGCGAGACACCCAGCCAACGATGCAGTGAGCGGCAACATGCCGCGGGCCTTGGCGGGTCGCAGTGCAACCACCATCAGGCCGATTGCGTATGCGACCGCAAACGAACCTAAGTGGCGCGCTGAGTGTTCGTTGCTGCCCTGCGAATGACCGAGCAACAGCGCCGGCACCGAGAACACCAGAATCTGCGCCGACACAACGGCAAGGCCGAGGCGCAACACCCACCACACCGATCCACGATCGGTGGCTCGCGCTGTCTTCACCACGTGGGCAGAGAGGTCAGGCATCGAGGCGGCAAGGTCGACCGACGCTGCGCGCCGCAGCACGTGAATGTTCTCGGCAAATGTGCGACACGACACGCAGCCAGACAGGTGCGCTTCGAGCAGGCGCGCATCGATGGTGTCGGGCTCGCCGTCGGCACGAGCCGAGATCGCTTCTTCCCACAGGTCACACTGCATGACCACATAGTGCCACTTGGAAGCCATCGAGTTCCCGGTACCTGCGGAATTTGTGAATTTCGTGGCGGTCAACGAGTCGCCGAGGTCCGGCTCCGTGAGGACTACCGAGCTAGTGAATCGGAACGGCCGTGGTCCATTGCACCTTGTCGAACGAGTTGTAGATCGCACTGATGTGCAATGTCCACGACGCCGGATAAGGAAACACCGCAGCGGCGGTGGTGTAGTGGCCCAGCCCGGCCTTGGAGACCTCGATCGCGATTGGGTCGATCGAGCGACTGGGATCACTGATCTCAACAGCCACCGAGTCGGGCTCGGCAGTACTGCTGGTGGGACTCGTGATGTAGAGGTGCAGATCGTTTGAGCCCACCCCGCCTGGCGACACCACAACCGACACGATGTAGTCGTTGCTCACCAACGATTGCGAGAACGTGGTTGGCCCGTTGGCCACTGTTGGGTTCGCTGCCATGAGCAACGACGTGACGCCCAAGATCACAACAGCTACGACCACTTCGATAATGACAGCACGCACCAAACGCGGCCGGTCGATAGGTACCGAATCGGCACCGGTGCGACCGAACGCCTTGCCGTGAGTTGCCTGCCGGCTCGCGGCAGCAATAGCCACGAG
>JAPKZR010000046.1 GCA_026393695.1 Actinomycetota bacterium | reverse complement strand
TGCGAGTTCGATCGAGGCGTTCATCGACGAAGCAGCCGCCGACCCGCGGGTGCAGTCGATCAAGATGACGCTGTATCGCACGTCGGGTGATAGCCCGATTGCGCGCAGCCTCATTCGTGCCGCCGAACGAGGCGTGCAGGTTGCTGTTCTGGTCGAACTGAAGGCGCGCTTTGACGAAGCCACCAACGCCACATGGGCGCGCACGCTCGAGCGCGCTGGTGTGCACGTGGTGTACGGCGTGGTTGGGCTCAAGACCCATGCCAAGTGCGTGCTGGTCGTGCGATCCGATGCCGATGGTTTGCGCCGCTACGTGCACTTCGGCACCGGCAACTACAACTCAAAGACGGCTCGTGTCTACGAAGACATCGGCTTTCTCACCTGCGACCCAGCGATGGGCGAAGACGCAACCCAGCTGTTCAATCACCTCACCGGTTACAGCCGTGCCCACGACTACAACTCACTCATCGTCGCACCGCACGGGCTTCGTAATCGCCTGTTGCAGTTCATCGCCAACGAAGCCAGCTACGGCAGCGAGGGCCATATCACCATCAAGACCAACTCGATCGGAGATCCTGAGGTCATTGAGGCGTTGTACGCGGCTAGCCAGGCCGGCGTGCGTATCGATTTGTTGGTGCGCGGTATTTGCTGCCTGCGCGCGGGTGTGCCCGCACTCTCCGACAACATTCGGGTTCGCTGTGTGCTCGGTCGGTATCTCGAGCACTCGCGTGTGTACCGGTTTGGCCACGGCGGCACCGACGGTTCGCCTGCGCACTTCATTGGTTCGGCCGATCTGATGCCCCGCAACCTTGATCGTCGAGTTGAATTGTTGGCGCCGGTTGAGCATCCCAAGCACATTGCTTGGCTCGATCAGGTCATCAGCGACGTCGTGGCCTTCGATATGCAGCCCGACGACACGTGGTTGCGCGTTGGGCCCACCGATTCGTTCGCGCCACATAGCCAAGAACGCATGTATCACTGGGTGAGCGAACGCCAAGTTCGCTAGCACACCGCGTGGCCGCTGGGCTGCGGTGTTCACCTCTTGTTCATCTGAGGTCGGGCTATCGGTTACCTTGATGCCGTACCGTTCGCCCTGATGTTCATCGAGTTCACGCTCGACTGTGGTGAAGGTGAAGACAAACACGGGATGAATCGTTCGCAAAAGGTGCCTGATGATCGCTGCAGAAGTACAGCCCGAAATGTCCGCCGCATCAACGTTTCCTCCGCGCCGATCGCTCGTACCTGACGTGAGCATTGCCACCCCGACAACCACCTCCACTTCGGCGGCCGAACCACTTGCCGATACCCGCGGCGTCATGGTGGCGACCAATCTTGAAGTGCACTACGGCGATCAATGCGCCGTGCGCGACGTGAACCTCACTATTCGTGAGCATGAAATCACGGCATTTATTGGGCCCTCGGGCTGCGGCAAGAGCACTGTTCTGCGATGTTTCAACCGGATGAACGATCTCGTCGACGGTGCTCGCGTCAGCGGTCTGCTCACCTATCACGGCATCGATCTGTATGGACCAGAGGTAAATGCCGCTCAAGTGCGCCGGCGCATTGGCATGGTGTTCCAGAAGCCGAACCCGTTCCCAAAAAGCATCTACGACAACGTGGCCTTCGGGCCTCGGTTGGCCGGGATCAAAAAGCGCGCCGAACTCGACGCCATAGTCGAGTCGTCATTACGCGGCGCTGCCTTGTGGGACGAAGTGAAGAGCCGACTGCAGACCTCGGGGCTTGGCCTTTCAGGCGGCCAGCAGCAGCGTTTGTGCATCGCTCGGGCCATCGCCGTTGAACCCGAAGTGGTGTTGATGGACGAGCCATGTTCGGCTCTTGACCCCATCGCTACAGCTCGCATTGAAGATCTCATGCACGAGATGAAGTCGCGCTACACCATTGTGATCGTGACCCACAACATGCAGCAGGCAGCCCGCGTCAGCGACCGCACAGCGTTCTTCTCGTCTGAAAGCGCAGCGAGTGCAGAGCAGGTCAAGAACGACCGCCGAACTGGCGTGCTGGTCGAGTTTGGGCGCACCCAACGGATGTTCTCAAACCCATCTGACGAACGAACCGAGCAATACATCACCGGAAGGTTTGGCTGATGGACGAACTGCGTAAGAGCTTTCACCACGACATCGAAGATGTTCGTACCGAACTTGTTCACCTAGCAGCGTTTGTTACCGAGGCTATTCCGCGCGCCACAGCAGTGTTGTTGAACGGCGACCTCGAGGGCGCCGACCAGATCATCAACGGCGACGACGAGATCGATGCGCGTGCGCTCGAACTCGAAGACCAGTGCATTCAGATCCTCGCGTTGCAGGCGCCAGTGGCTGGCGACCTGCGCCAGATCGTTGCTGCGCTGAAGATGGTGGCCGAAGTCGAGCGTTCAGCCGACTTGGTGTGCAACATCTGTAAAGCAGCGCGTCGCATCTACGGGCACTCGCTCGACCCAACGTTGCGCGGCATCATCACGCGCATGGGTGAGCAAGCGCAGCAGTTGTACATCGCCGCCATCGAGTCGTTCGTCGAGAACGATGCTGCCAAAGCTGCCGCAATCGACGACATGGACAACTATCTCGATGCGCTGCAGAAGCAATTTGTGCAAGCCATCTTCGAAAGCCATGCAGCTGGTCGTATCGATCTGCAGGTTGCCGTGCAGTTGGCTGTCGTCGCTCGCTTCTACGAGCGCATTGGCGATCATGCGGTGAACATCGGCGAACGGGTTCGTTTTGTTGTTACCGGTTGGCTGCCCGAGCATCGTGGGGCGGCACGGTTCCGCTCACGCGCCGACGACTCCACCGAAATGCCTCGCCCGCCGATCCCCGGCAGTAGCGACTAACGAATGAATGTCTTCGTGTTGCTTGCGGGTTGTGCCGTGGGTGTGACCGCCACTCTGGTTGCGGTGAAAGCCTTGGCGTCGCGTCGCGCTTCGCAACCTCTGGGTGGCGACAACACCAGCGACCTGTCGAGCGAGCGGAGCCTCGCCGCGTCACAAGCTCGTGGCGATCGGTTGCAGGCGGCCCTGGATGCAATGCCCTATGGCGTGATGGTTGCTGACCAGAGCGGCCAGGTGCTGCTGAGTAATAAGGCGGCCAACTCCGCTGGCTCCGATGCGCACAACGAGGTGCTCGTGCAAGCAGCCGTGCAATACAACTTGCGCTCGGCTTTGCGCGGCGAAGCTCGCACCCAAACGGTTGAGCTCTACGGACCTCCAAAGAGAGTGGTTGTCGTCGAGGCCCATCCGCTGCTTCCTGACGGGGCGATGGTCACGGTCGAAGATGTCACCGAGCGGGCACGCCTCGATGCAGTGCGCACCGACTTCGTGGCCAATATCAGCCACGAGTTGAAGACACCCATTGGCGCACTGGCGGTGCTTGCTGAGACGCTCATTGACGAAACCGATCCGGCCGTCATTAGCCGCCTTGCCGATCGCACCGTCAACGAAGCGCACCGCGTGGCGAAGATCATCGACGATCTGCTCGAGCTGTCCCGCATCGAACTCAGTGGAGACCTCATCGTGAGTTCGTGCGATGTCGGTTTGCTCGTGGTCGAAGCGGCGTCGCGTAACAGCTTTCTTGCTCGGCAGAATAAGGTGGCGGTCGACGCTGGCGATATTCCTGTTGGGCTCAGCATTAACGCCGATCACGCTCAGATCACCTCGGCGCTCGGCAACCTCGTTGATAACGCTGTCAAGTACAGCGACGCCAACGGAGTCGTGAATGTCACTGCGTACCCCGATCAGCAAGGCGTCACGTTTGTGGTCTCCGACAACGGCATCGGTATCCCGTCGCATGATCTCGATCGAATCTTCGAGCGCTTTTATCGGGTCGATCGCGCGCGCAGCCGCGGCACAGGGGGCACAGGTCTTGGCCTGTCGATTGTTCGTCACGTCGCCAACAACCATGGTGGTTCGATCACAGTCGAATCGCACGAGGGCGAAGGTTCTACGTTTCGTCTCTACATTCCAGAACGGCTGGTTCCCCAGACATGACTACTCCAACAATCTTGATTGTCGAAGACGAAGACAGCTTCGTCGAGGCACTCACCGTGGGCCTCAATCGTGAAGGCTTCCGAGTCGAGGTAGCCCAAGACGGTGCAACAGCGTTGACTCGCTTTCATGAGGTGAAGCCCGATCTCGTTCTGCTCGACCTCATGCTGCCGCGTATTTCTGGAATCGATGTGTGTCGCGAGATCCGTAAGACCAGCACCGTTCCCATCATCATGGTCACCGCTAAGAGCGCCGAAATCGACATGGTCGTTGGCCTCGAAGTGGGCGCCGACGATTACATCACCAAGCCGTATCGCATGCGCGAGTTAGTGGCCCGATTGCGTGCGTTGCTGCGCCGTGCCTCGATGGAATCCGGTGCTGTCCCCGCCGCCGCAGTGAACAGTCGCTCATTGGTTGTAGGCGACGTCTCAATCGACTCCGATGAGCACATCGTCACTGTTGGTGGAGAGCCGGTGAGCCTGCCGCTCAAGGAGTTCGAACTGCTGCACGTGTTGCTCAGCAACGCTGGCCGGGTCTTGCCTCGCGAGATGCTGATCGACCGTGTCTGGGGCATGGACTACGTGGGCGACACGAAGACTCTCGACGTGCACATTAAGCGCATCCGCGGCAAGATCGAACCCGATCCATCGAAGCCTGAGCGGATCGTCACGATCCGAGGATTGGGTTACAAGTACGAACGGCCCGCACCTAGCATGCGTTCGTGACATCCGAGCGACTTCGCGGATCTAGATCTGAGATCCACGCGTCGCGAACGAGTGGCACCTCTTCTCGAATCGGCAATCGGCCACTGACAGCCCAACCTCGGTTCTCCCCGTTTACCCGGCTTGCTCGAGTGCAAGCCGTGAGTGCCGCTGGCGATGGGTGCCTTGCACTTGCGTTGGCCGCGTCGGTGTTCTTCGGCCTCACGCCTACCGCAGCGCGGCCGAAGGTTTTGTTGTTCTTAGTGGTCACCTTTGTTCCGTTTGTAGTGGTTGCCCCACTGATCGGCCCGTTGGTCGATCGAGTAGCCGGCGGCCGTCGCCTGGTGATGCAGATTGTTGCGTTGCTGCGCGCATTCACGATGGTGCTGATGGCGTTTCACCTCAACGATGTGCTGCTCTATCCGATTGCGTTCGCTGCCTTGGTGCTGCAGAAGACTCAAGGAATCTCGCGGTCCGCCTTAGTGCCAAGCGTGGTGCGCAACGAAACCGACCTTGTCGAGGCGAACTCAAAGCTTGGTCTCATCTCGGGTGTGTTCGGATTCGTGGGCGCCGCTACGGCCACGATTGCTCGGCTTGTCGCTGGCACCGAGGGCAGCTTGATCATTGGCGCTGCATGTTTTGTGGCCGCATTCTTCATGGCCACCAAGCTTCCGAGCGAAGTGGTTGCGGCCAAGCGTGCCAGCCCGCAAGAACGCGCCGAGTTGCGTTCTGCCGGCATCACCTTGGCCTCGAGCGCGATGGGTCTGTTGCGCGCATCGGTTGGGTTCTGTTTCTTCCTGCTCGCGTTCTGGCTGAGAACTCAAGACGCTGGCCGCTTCCTCGTGGGCCTCTCGGTGACGATGGTGACTATCGGGGTGATGTTGGCCAACGCAATCGCGCCAGCCGTTCGTAAACGAATTCACGAGGAATCGATCTTCGCAGCGGCGCTAGGACTCACTGCGATCTCGGGAATCCTTGCCGCGTTGTTTGGCGGTGTGTTGGCCGGCGTGCTGCTTGCGCTGGTGGTCAACTTCGCTGCCGCTTTTGCCCGACTGGCCTTCGACTCGATCGTGCAGCGCGATGCCCCCGATGCGAACCAAGGCCGAGCCTTCGCCCAGTTCGAAACGCGGTTTCAACTGGCGTGGGTACTCGGTGGCTTGCCGCCAGTTATCTTTACTCCGCCTGGCGAAGTGGGGTTTGCAATCGTGGGCATGATCGCGCTGTTTGCTGTGGGCACCTACATCGTGGGTGCCAAGTCAGTGCAAGCTGGCAAGGCTCTGCCGGAAACCATCAGTAAGCGTGCGGGCCGCAAAATGCTGGCCGAGGTAGAACGGCGTCGAGCGCGCCGCTGACTTGGTGCGCGTGCTGAGCGCCTAGGCGGATTGATCGTCGAGCGGGAACTCGAGTCGGGCAAGCCATAACCCTGGCGCATCGAGCTCGGCTGGGGTTGGCAACGGTGCGGCGCGGTTGAGGAGTTGGTTGAGACCGTCTTGTTGCTCGCGTTCGAACACTCCGGCAACAAACGCGCGGCCTCGCTCGACGAGCTGGCGGGTGAGGCGCAAGCCCAGCAAACGTTCGACAAAAATGTCGTCGGGCGAGGTCTCGATGCGCCGACGACGAACGGCCTCGCTGATGCGGGCAGCGTCGCCGCCGATGAGACGAAATGCGATCTGGTCGACCACGTGATCGATGTACCCAACAACCGCAGCGAGCGCAGCGTCGAGTTGTGGCTGCAGCGCTTCTTGAGCCGCGCTACGTGTTGCGCCAAGCAGAATCTCGGGGTCACCGAGCGAACGTTGAATCGCCTGCATTGGGTCGTCGCCATCGAACTCAATGGACGAGAGCTTCTCGGCGACGGCGTTTGGATCGGGTTCGAAGGCGCCCACATGAGCACGAACCATTGCGCTGAGACCCTCGCGAATGTGCGTGATCGAAAAGACCACATGCGACGTGAGCTCTTGCACCAACACCCAGATGCGCATCGAGTCTTGGGGAAGACTCCAGTCGGCGGCGAAGGCATCGATGGCACTTGGCAGCACGGTGACTTGAGCGTTGGCGGAACGAGGAATGGGAAGGTCGTATTGACCAAAGGCACGCGTGCCGAGGTGCCCAACCATTGAGCCGATAGCCATGCCGAGCATTGCCGGAGCCATCATCTGGCTGAGGCCGAGCATCATCGCCGCCATGGGGTCGGTGCTGCCGTCATCGTCGGCTGGTGACGGCCGTTTGCCGAGCGACACCGCGAGCTGCGTGAACAATGGCCTATACGCCTCGAGCGTTTGCTGTGCCCATACGCCGGGGGTGACGGTGGTGATCTCGTAACCAGCAAGTTCGTGGCCGGTGACATCGAGGACATGCGGTTCGACGATTTGAGCCAACGCGGTGAGCGCAAAGCGGATACTTGGATCGACGTTTGCTTCGGCGGCTCCGCCGGTAGCCGCGATGTGGGCGAATTGTTGAGCCGCATCCCAATTGAGTGGCCCCTGCCCGGCAAGCGCCCGCGACAGATCGCCGAACATTGGTAGGCCCCCGAAGGGGTTATCGGCGGGGTCGCCCGCAGTCATATTGAGGATGCTACGGGGGATCTATCGGTTATCGTCGCGGCATGACGAGCATCCTGGTGACGGGAACCGAGAGCAGTCTTGGCACCCGGGTTGCGAAGCGACTCACCGCAGAGTGTGGGTTCGATGTGGTGTCGTCGGCGGCCCAACGCGCCGCACTCGAGACCTCGACCGAGACCGACCCCGCTGCTCCAATCGACATCGCAGTGCACCTGTCTGCCGGCGATCACGACACTCGTGCGCGTCGCCGTGAAAGCGTGACCAAGGGTGCCTCCGAGCTCATCGCGCTTGCCGAGAAATCGGGTGTGCATCATCTCGTTCTGGTGTCCTCCGCGATGGTGTACGGCGCGTGGGCCAACAACCCGCTGCCGCTCACCGAGGATGCGCCGCTGCGTCCAGATCTCGATTTTGCGTTCGCGCGTCAACTCGCTTCGGTCGAGCAGATGGTCGACGACTGGAGAACCGCCGAGCCTGGCCGTACGGCCACCGTGTTGCGTCCGGTTGTCACGATGGCTGCCGACGGCACCAGCAGCTTGGCCCGGGCGCTCGCCGCTGGCATGGGTCAGCGCTCGGGCGAAGACGATCCGGGTGCGCAGTTTGTGCAACTTGATGATCTCGCCGCCGCCGTCACGCTCGCTACACAAAAGCGGCTCGATGGCGTGTTCAACGTCGCCGCCGATGGGTGGGTTGCAGGCGAGCGCGTGCGCGCCCTCGCTGGATCAACCCCACGGCTGAAACTGCCGACACGATTGGCCGAAGTGGTGGCGCGTATTCGTTGGCGCTTCCAGCGCGGCCCGATTCCGCCAGGTCTTCGTAGCTACACGCAGTGGCAGTGGCTGGTCTCGAACGATCGTCTTAAGTCGCATGGTTGGGCGCCCACCGTGACCAACGAGCAGGCCTATGTAGAGGGCACCGAAGCGAAGTGGTGGACGATGATCACACCGAAGCGCAAGCAAGAGTTTTCGCTCGCTGCGATGGCTGCGCTCATCTTCGGATCATGTGCATTCGCGGTCACGCTGGTTCGTCGGGCGAGGCGTCGCCGCGCTGGTTGATTGGGTTGCGTCGGCTACATCGACGACGGATGACTCGACAACACAACGGCCACGACTACTGATGTCGTCTCACCTGCTCGCCGCACAGTGAGGTGTACTGAGTCGCCCGCTGCATGGTCGGCGATGACCTGACCAAGGTCGTTGAGAAGCGCCACCGGCATGTCGTCGATTGCTTCGATGACGTCGCCCTCGCGTAGCCCAGCTGCATCGGCTGGTCCGTGGCTGACAACAGCAGCGACGCTGACCCCGTCGTCGTGAGCTGTTGGCTCGGGTTGAATGCCGAGCCACGCTGGCACCGAGAGGTTGGCCGCAGTCTCGAGTGCGTTCAACATTGTTTCAACTGAAACGAGCGACACCTGAGAGTTTTGAAGGGTGCACAGACCGAGTAAGCGGCCCTTGCGATCGACAACGATCGAGCCCTCAAATGGTGTGGATGTGTTGTCGAACGACAGATGCATGCCGTTGTCGTCGGAGACAAAACTGACTTCGAGGGGCTCGGGTGACATCATCACCAAGCCGCCCGTGCGCGAGTTGTCGGAGCTGAGCTCAACCACCGACGCCTCGATCTCGGTGGGGATGGAGAGCACCGCTGTGCCGGAGGCCTTGTCGACGAGCACTACCGCGCCAACGACGGTTTCGCCAGAGGGCAACACCACTTCGATTCCCTGTCGGCCCCTCACTGCTTGCGCTGTGGTGATGACGAAGTGACCCGGCGTGAGCGCCACGGCCGTTGCGGGTTCTGAGGTTGCGGCGCCGGATGGGCCGACAAGCATCGTGGGCATCGGCGGACCGCTTGGCACTGGAGCTGGTGCCGCCGTGGTTTCGGGCGTGCTGCTATCGACTGGTGCGGCTGAGTCGACCGGAGTTGCGACCTCACGAATTGTTGTGGCGCTGTCTACTGCTGACACGCCGGCGGCGCTGTGATGCGGAATCATCATCCACAGCAGCCCGACTGCTAGCGCCGCACCGATTGTGCCCGTAGCAACCGAGAGGCCGCGTCCGACAACGAGCGGCGGCTCGTTGAGCGCCCACTGAGTTGCGCCGACTTCGGAGGGGTGACGCCATGCACGCTCATGGGCCGGTAACGGCGCTTTTGGGTACTCGGGTTCGTCGTTGCCCTCGCCTCGGTCCACGGGGGGCATGGTAGTGAACTGAGAGAACCAATGTATGTCGCTGCACTGAAGGCTACGATGCGCACGATGCATCCTCCAGCGAGCGGCGATACGTGGGTTGGCCTCACCGTTGACACGTTGCCGATTGCCGAGGCATACGAGTGGGCGGTTCGCGCCGACTGTGGTGCAGTGGTGTTGTTCTCAGGAACCGTGCGAAATCATGCCGAGGGTCGCGAGGGCGTTGACCATCTCACCTACGAGGCATACGACGAGCAGGCGCCGATCAAGATGAACGAGATTGCCGTCGAGGTTCGCCGTCGTTGGCCGAACACCGGAGCCGTGGTGTTGTTGCATCGCACTGGCCGTCTTGAGCTTGGCGAGAGTTCAGTGGTGGTCGTGGTGTCGTCGCCGCATCGTCCCGAAGCATTCGAGGCCGGTCGCTACGCAATCGATGCGCTCAAGGCCAGCGTTCCGATCTGGAAACACGAAGTGTGGCAGGGCGGTTCCGATTGGGGAACCGGAGCCAATGTCGTGACCGCGCCACACGATGTTGCCGACCAGTCGTCGTTGCAGCGCAGTGGCGGCACGCAGTGACCATCGCTGTTGTCGTCGTGACCTGCTTCGTGGCCGTATCGGCCATTGCCTTCCTCGTCATTGCTCGTCGTCGGCCAGACGATGGTGTCACGAGCTTTCGTCGTCATATCGATGCGCTCTCGCCCGAGGCGCGCCGTGAAGTCATTGAGCGCGTGCAGAACGCCCGCGAATCGGGCAAAGGGAAGTAGATAGCACATGGCCCGCGACCTCGCGATCGATCTCGGCACGGCGAACACGCTCGTGTACATGAAGGGCCGCGGCATTGTGCTGAACGAACCCTCGGTCATTGCGCTCAACCGCCAAACCGGCGAAGTACTTGCAACCGGGCGCGAGGCGTGGCAGATGATCGGCCGTACTCCCGGATACATCGTGGCCGTTCGCCCACTTCGCGGCGGGGCCATCACCGACTTCGAGATCACCGAGCGCATGATCCGCTTGCTGTTGCAGCGTGTTGGCGTCAGCCGTTTCACCCGACCCAAGGTGGTCATCTGCGTGCCGTCGGCCATCACCGAGGTCGAGCGCAGAGCAGTCACCGATGCGGCCCGCCGTGCAGGCGCAGCCGATGCACAACTCATCGAACAACCCATGGCTGCCGCAATCGGCGCCGACCTTCCGATCGACGAACCGGTTGGCAACATGGTCATCGACGTTGGCGGCGGAACCAGCGAGACGGCGGTCATCAGCCTTGGCGGCGTCGTTGCGCTCGAAGCGGTTCGCGTTGGCAGCTTCGACATCGACGCAGCGATTCAGAACTATGTTCGCCGCGAGCACGGCATCGCGATTGGCGAGCGCACCGCCGAGGAAATCAAGGTGGCCATTGGGTCAGCCGACCCTACGGGCGACGAGAACGAAGCCGAGGTTCGCGGCCGCGACCTGATGAGCGGGCTTCCCAAGACCGTGTTGCTCAACCCTGAAGAGATTCGATTCGCGATCGACGACGTGGTGTCCAGCATCGTTGCCTCTGTGGTTCGTTGTCTTGCTAAGGCACCACCCGAACTCGCTCAGGACTTCTTGGTTCGTGGCATGTATCTCGTTGGCGGCGGTGGCCTACTGCGCGGCCTGGCTCAGCGCATCGAGCGTGAGACCAAGGTTCCGGTGCGTATGTCGCCGATGCCGCTCGAGGCAGTGGTGCTCGGCGCTGGTCATTGCATCGAGCATTATGACGCTTTGAAGGGCATGTTTATGGGGGCCCGTCGCTAAAAGCCCGTTGACTTCGGTGGGAATTTAGCAGAAGGTCTCTGTAAGTATCGGCGTGTTCAAGCCGACAGGACGTTCGAGCTCACGAAAGCAGGTAGTGATGGATGTGCAAATCTCGACAGAAAGTGCGCCCGCGAGCTCGGTTCCGCTGAACGGCTCGGTTCCGCTGAACGGCTCGGTTCCGCTGACCAGCGTCAGCCGGTCGCAATCACGGAAACTGTCGTTCGCCATGCTGGCTGTTGCTGTCGTGGCAGTCTTGCTTGCCGTAGGCGCCGGGCTGATCGCGAACCATGCGCTCGAAGAAGCGAAGAAGGCGAGAGCCGAACTCAGCGACACTCGCTTCAACGCTGACAACCTCCAGACTCAGCTCACTGCTCTGGAGAGCAAGCTCGGATCGTTGCGTTCGCGTCAGACGCTCACGGCAGCGTCTGTGGCCGCGATCAATGAGCCGGGGGGCCTCTCCTCGGCCGTCGAAGCGGTGCAGATAGCGGTCGACGCCTTGAAGGCCGAAATCGATGGTGTGAGTTCTACAGTCGGCGGGCTTGGTGGGTTCGGCGCCAGAATCGACAGCCTCGCGAGGTGTGTTGACACCTACATGGACACGGTCGCTAAAGCTGGCGGCGGTCGGTACACCTACTACAAGTGCTAGTTGTGCCACCAGATAACTCGTTGTCGTTCGAGATGACCGACGATCAGGTTGGCGTCATCACGCTCAATCGTCCCGACGCGCGCAACGCGCTCACGTGGGGCATGTATGCGGCGCTCGAACAAGCGGTGCGGAATGCGCCAGCATTAGGTGTTCGCTGTTTGGTGATTACGGGTGCCGATCCAGCGTTTTGCAGCGGCGACGATGTGCGACAGGTGATGGGCGCCGGCCAAGAAGGAAAGGCACCGGTCAGCGCGACTGCTCGCGAGCCGCGGCTCACCCCCGCTGCCGACGCGTTGCTGCACACCGACGTTCCGGTGATTGCGGCAGTCAATGGTGCCGCGGTCGGTTGGGGCATGGAGCTTGCGTTGATGGCCGATATTCGTGTGGCCAGTGAGCTCGCCAAGTTTGGTGAGCTGTTTGTGTTGCGCGGGTTGGTCAGCGATGTGGCGGGCCTTGGCCGTCTGGCTCAACTCATCGGCCGTGAGAAGGCCGCCGAGTTGTTGTTCACCGGCGATGTCATCGATGCAAAGGAAGCGTTGCGCATTGGGCTTGTGTCGCGGGTGGTGGCGCACGACGAACTGGTCGGCACCGCAATGCAACTCGCGACCAAGATCGCCGCCAATCCGCCGCTTGCAGTGCAGCGCTTGAAGGCAGGCTTACGTGAGGCGCTTGATCCTGATTGGAACGCACTTGGTCGGTGGGTGTCGGCATCGCTCGGCGAGCTGTTCACTACCGATGATCACCGCGAAGGTGCCCGCGCATTTCTAGAAAAGCGTGCGCCAAACTTTCGGGGAAGCTGAAGGTCAGCTGTTGGCTGCGACCAGTGCGAGCACTTCGCCGGTCTCAATACGCAGCACATAGAGCTCGCCATCGGGACCCTGAGCGATAGAACTGGTTGCCGCCAGGGTTGTGGAAAGCGTGACCTCGGCGCCGATGCTGCGATCGTCGTTGATGTGTAAGGCGCGCACCTGACCACTGCAGTAATCGCCGTACACGTAGGAGCCCACTAGGGATGGCACGGCTTTGCCTCGGTAGCGCACGCCGCCCGAGATCGAGCAGCCGGCATCGCCGTGTTGGTACTCGTAGATGGGCATCGTGACTTGTTCGCCAGGCTGATCGACGTTGAAGCGATGGGTGCCCTCGTACGCGCTCCATCCGAAGTTCCAGCCGTGGATGCCGCCGAGGCCGGCCCATGCCACATCGATTTCTTCCCACGTGTCTTGACCGACGTCGGCGATCCACAAGTCGCCGGTGGCTTGATCGAAGTTAAACCGCCATGGGTTGCGCAAGCCGATCGCCCAGATCTCTGGGCGCGCCTTGGTGTCGTGGGCGAACGGGTTGTCTTTGGGAATCGAGTGCGGCCCCGAAGCGCTGGCTTTGGGATCGATACGCAGAATCTTGCCGAGGAGTTCGCTGGTGTTGAGCGCACGGCGATCGGGGTCGTTGGCTGCCCCGCCGTCGCCCATGCCGATGTACAAGAATCCGTCGGGGCCGATGCGCAGCGCACCGCCATTGTGATTGGGGTACGGCTGGTTGATGGTCAACAACTGCCGCTGGCTGGTTGGCTCGAACACGCCGTCGGTGCCCACTGCGTATTCGGCGATGACGGTGTTGCCATCGGTGTTGGTGTAATCAACGTACGCGTTTTGTCCGTCGGTAGAAAACGTGAGGCCGAGCAGACCCCGCTCGCCGCCAGCCGAAATGGTGCTGGTGAGATCGAGCACTGGCTTGGGGTCGAGTACTCCATTGCGGATGGCCGAGATCTGGCCCTCGCGGCTGACCACAAACAAGGTCTTGTCGCCCGAGCGATAGGCGAGATCGAGCGCGCCCGGAACCTTGGCGACTTCGATAAATGCCACCTGCTCGGCCGTGAGCGGCGTGGTGACGACAGGCGCGGCGGTTGTGGTTGTGGCTGGCTCAGAGTTGACGACCGACGTGTCAGCAACCGCTGAATCTTGCGGCGCGCTGCTTGACGGGCCATCGCTTGGCTTCGAACTGCTTGAGCATGCCGACCCCACAACGACGAGCGCAGCGAGCGCGAAACGAAGTCCTGTTTTCATTGTCCGACCCGCGCCAATCCTTCTTGTACAACGGTGACAGCAAGGGTGCCGTCTTGGCGGTAGATGGCTCCGCCGGCCAGGCCGCGCGCGCCTGTTGTAGAGATGGCGCTCTGGTCGTAGAGCAGCCATTCGTCGGCACGAAATGGGCGGTGAAACCACATCGCATGATCGAGGCTTGCCATCTGCAGGCCGGGGCTGTCCCACGACAGACCAAAGGGCAACACGGTGGTGTCGAGCAAGGTCATATCGCTGGCGTAGGTGACGATGCAGGCATGCAATGTGGGGTCAATTGGTAGTTCGCCGTCGGCCCGCAACCACACTTGTTGACCCTGCGCTGCCTTGCCTCGACGACTGATGGGGTCGTCGTTTACGTAGCGCAGATCGATGGGGCGCGGCATGTCGTACCAATCGCCCATTTGCACCTTGTAGGGCTCCATGCGGGTTTTGAAATCGGGCAGCGTGTCGGGATGGGCGAGGCCGGCAGGCATTTGGATCTGATGGTCGGGACCGTCTTCGGCGACATGAAAACTGGCCTGCAGGTTGAAGATAACCTTGCCGTGCTGAATGGCAACGACGCGGCGGGTGGTGAAGCTTTTGCCGTCGCGGATGCGGTCGACTTCATAGAGAATGGGCACGTTTGGGTCGCCTGGGCGAAGGAAGTAAGCGTGCAGCGAATGCACCATTCGGCCCGGATCGTCCACTGTGCGGGCGGCGGCGACCAACGCTTGTCCGGCCACTTGTCCGCCGAAGACTCGCTGTCGGTTTTCGTCTGGGGAACGGCCACGGAAGATGTTGACCTCGATTGCTTCGAGGTCGAGCAACTTCACGAGATCGTCGAGTGCTTCTTGCATGGGTCTATGTTGCCACGGAAATGGAGGGGCCACCCGTTCGGTCGAAGGACTGCGGGCAGATTATGGTGCCCTCGATGCCTCTTCTTCCTCTTGACCCAGACCAACTGCTCAGCACGACGCGTGCGGTTCGCAAACGACTCGACTTCACACGGCCCGTGCCCGACGATCTCATCCGCGAATGCGTGGCCGCAGCGATGCAGTCACCCAGCGGTTCGAACAACATGACCATGCAGTTCGTGATCATTCGCGACGCCGAAAAGCGCAAGGCAATTGGTGAGGTGTATCGCCAGGCCTACAGCATCTACAAGACCCTCGACGGCGTCTACATCCGCAGCATCGACAAGGGAGAGGCGTCTGCTCAAGAGCAGCAAGAGCGCTCGGCCGACAGCGCCGATTTCCTTGGCGACCACATGGGTGACGCGCCTGCCTTGGTGCTGGCGTGCAGCGCCGGGGCTCGCGTCGATGGCGCCCCAGCGATGATGGCCGCTTCGTTGATGGGCAACGTGTTGCCAGCCACATGGAGCTTCATGCTCGCAGCGCGGGCACGCGGGCTCGGCACGGCATGGACCACCGTGCATTTGATGATGGAGCAACAGGTTGCCGACATCGTTGGTATCCCGTTCGACACTGTGCAGCAGGTCTGCCTCAGCCCGTTGGCCTACACCATTGGCACCGACTTCAAGCCCGCTTCACGCCCGGCCCCTGATTCGATTATCCATTGGGACAAATGGTGATTCCTGCCGATCTACGCGCTCATGCTGTTGCCGCAAAAGGGTTCATGCCTCCCGACGAAGGCGATGCGTTATACGAGGCTGCAGTTGAGGCTGGCGCTCGATGCGCGGGTCTCGCGTTCTTAGAAGTTGGCTCGTACTGCGGCCGCTCTACCGTTTGGCTCGGTGGCGCAGCGCGTGAGTGCCACACCGTGGTGTTCGCCGTCGATCATCATCGCGGCTCAGAAGAGAACCAGTCAGGGTGGGAGCATCACGACCCCACGGTGGTAGATCCGCGCATCAACCGCATGGACACGCTGCCCATTTTTCGCGCCGCCATCTACGACGCAGGCGTCGAAGATTTCGTTGTTGCTGTTGTGGGCCAGTCGCCCGCCGTGGCCAAGTACTGGACCTCGCCGCTCGCGTTTTTATTCATCGACGGCGGACACGGCGTAGAGCCAGCACGCGCCGACTTCGAGGGATGGACTCCGCACGTGGCCGTCGGCGGCACGTTGGCGATCCACGATGTGTTCCCCGACCCAGCCGATGGCGGTCGTCCGCCATACGAGCAGATCTATCTACCTGCGTTGGCAAGTGGCCGCTTTGAACTGCAGTCGGCAACGGGCTCGTTGCGCGTGCTGCGCTGCGTTGCCTGATTTCTAGACGAACTGCACACCTTGCGCGAGCGGTAGGTCGTTCGAGTAGTTGACCGTGTTGGTGGCTCGGCGCATGTAGGCCTTCCACGCGTCGCTTCCGCTTTCGCGTCCGCCGCCGGTGGTCTTCTCGCCGCCGAATGCTCCACCGATTTCGGCGCCAGATGGGCCGATGTTCACGTTGGCAATGCCGCAGTCGCTGCCATCGGCGGCGCAGAAGCGTTCGGCCTCGCGCACGTCGGTCGTGAAGATGCTGCTGGCCAAGCCTTGCGGCACGCCGTTCTGCAATGCGATTGCCTGATCGAGGTCGTCGTAGCGCATCACGTAGAGCAGCGGGGCGAAGGTCTCGGTGGCCACAATGGCGGTCTGCGCTGGCATGGTGACTATCGCTGGCCGGGTGTACGCCGCGTGAGGCGCTTGGTCGAGCAGCAGCCGTTCGCCGCCCACGATGAGGTGGCCGCCGTCGGCAGTGGCGGCGCTGATGGCGGCGCTCATCTTGTCGAAGGCAGCGGTGTTGATGAGCGGGCCCACCAACGTGGATGACTCGAACGGATTGCCAACCGGAAGCGTTGCGTAAGCAGTAGCAAGTCGTTCGATGAGTTCGTCGTGGCGACTGTTGTGCACGATGACGCGGCGCAGTGTGGTGCATCGCTGGCCGGCCGTGCCCGCCGCCGAAAAGGTGATGCCGCGCACCGCAAGCTCGGCGTCGGCCGATGGGGCAACGATGGCGGCGTTGTTGCCACCGAGTTCGAGAATCGAGCGACCAAAGCGGGCCGCCACCACCGGCGCCACGCGGGTGCCCATTGCGGTGGAGCCAGTTGCGCTAATGAGCGCCACGCCGGGGTGCGCAACAAGCGCGGCGCCAACATCGGCTCCGCCGAGCACGACCTGGCTGAGATGCGCTGGTGCGCCCGCCAACGCTGCAGCGCGCTCGTACAGCGCCTGCGACGCCAGAGCGGTGAGCGGCGTGAGTTCGCTGGGCTTCCAGATCACCGGGTTGCCGCACACCAACGCGATGGTGGCGTTCCAGCTCCAGACAGCCACCGGGAAGTTGAAGGCCGAGATCACGCCGACTGGACCAATCGGATGCCATGTCTCCATCAGGCGGTGACCGGGGCGCTCTGACGCCATCGTGTGCCCACCCATCGTGCGGCTCAGGCCCACTGCGTAGTCGCAGATGTCGATCATCTCTTGCACTTCGCCGAGGGCTTCGCTGCGGATCTTGCCGGCCTCAATCGACACGATGGTGGCGAGGTCGCCGATGTGTTCGCGCAGCAGTGCAGCGAGGTGACGAACCACTTCGGCGCGTCGTGGTGCTGGGGTGGTGCGCCATGTCGTGAAGGCGGCAGTGGCGCGCTCGACGGCGATGTCGACTGTGAGTTCGTTGCCGCCTGCACCGTGGAGTCCAGCAACAGAGCCGAATTGCAGACCGTTGATGGGAGATCGCACCGGATGCGAACCCGAAGTAAGCGTCACGTTGGCACCGCACGCAGCGAGCGCTGAGCGGGCGAGCGTGAGCAGTGATTCAGATGTTGGCAGCGAGGTCACGCCAAGGGTTTAGTCGGTGCAGGAGGCAGGCACAAACAATCGGCTGCCGGCCGAAGCACCACAGATGGCATCGGCGGCCAAGATGACAGCGGCTCCGGTGTAGGCAGAGCGCTCGCCGGCGGGGAATCGCTCGAGCGAGGGATACACGATGCCGGTGCTGTACGCGCCGTCGTCGCAGCGATGGGCTCGGGTCCAGCTGAGCAGATCGGTTGCAGTGGCGAGATCGCCGATTGCAGTAAACGACAACGAAGCCTCGGCTGTCTCGGAAGCGGTGACCCATGGTTCGTCGCTGACGCAGCGAATACCACGGCCTTCGATGGCAAAGGTTTCCCAGCCATCGGTGAGGCGGGCCTTGGCGTCTTCGCCGGTCATCGCGCCGGTGAGCACGGGGTAATACCAGTCCATCGCCCAACGTATCTTGGGTTCGAACGCAGTGTCGGCCTGAGTGCTGATGACTGCGCGCAACGCCTCGGCTGCCGCTGCCCAATCGGGGCGTGGTTCGTTGATGAGGTCGGCCAGTTTCGAGGCGCACTGCAACGCGTGCATAATGCTGCTCGAGCCGGTGAGCAATGCATAGTCCCAAGGGCGCTCGCCGTCGGGTTCGCACGCCCACAAAATGGTGCCGTCGTGTCGACGCATGCCGAGCACCCAATCGATGGCGCGCTCGACGGTTGGCCACAGGTGATCAACGAAGGCACGATCCCAGGTGCAGAGCCAGTGATGCCACACTCCGGCGGCGATGTAGGCACACACGTTGGTGTCGAGCTTGATGTCTTCGACCGTGCCATCGGGGAGGTAGTAGTTGTTCCAGCTGCCTTCGGGACGCTGCGTGTCGACCAACCATTCGTAGGCTCGCTCGGCGTGCGAGTGCATGCCCGCGATGTCGAGCGCCATCGCGGTTTCGACGTGATTCCATGGGTCGCAATGGCCGCCAACAAACCACGGAATCATTCCGGTGGGCAACTGCAGATCGGCGATTGAGAGCGCGGTCAGGCAGACCTCTTCGGCGCTCAAGACGCCTTCGATGTCTGGAATGCGGCTCACGACGAAGCGACCAGGCTGGGCATTGGTTTGGTGCCGTATACGGCAAGGCTCTTCCCGAGTGCGGGGCTCAGCACGCGGTCGGCGATGCGCGTGACCTTGGGGCCCTTGATGATGTCCCATTCGAGGAACTTCTTGTATGCGTTGACAGCCTTGCTGTCTTCGCGACGTGGGCCGACGGCGCACTTGAGCCACCAGTACGGCGAGTGCAGCGCGTGAGCGTGGTGGCTACCGGTAACGGTGAGTCCCGACGAACGCAGCTTGGCTTTGAGCTCAGTCTCGGTGTAGATGCGAACGTGGCCGCCCACCGACTTGGGTGCGTGGTATTCGTCGCTGAGCATCCAGTTGATCTTTTCTGGCAACCACGAAGGCACGGTGCCGGCAAAGCGTCCGCCTGGCTTGAGGACGCGCACCATCTCGGAAATTGCTCCGACATCGTTCTGGATGTGCTCGAGAACTTCGCTGGTGATGACGATGTCGAACGTGTTGTCGGGGAATGGCAACTTGGTGCCGTCGCCGCGCAACACACCCACGTAACTGTGCAGTGGGATTTCGCCAGCATCGACCATGCCGCCCAAGGTGGCGCGGGTGCCGACCACTTCATCGGCCGCGTAATCGAGCGCCACTACGCGTCCGCCGCGTCGGGCTACTTCGAAACAGTGACGGCCAAAACCGGCACCAACATCGAGCACGAGGTCTCCGGCCTTCAGGCCCAATCGATCGAATCGGATGGTGAGCACTACGAGATACGTCCGTTGGCGCGCAGCTTGGCGATGTTGTGTGGCATGGCCAACACTTCGCGATACTGATCGACGGTGAGCTTGGCGCAGTGGGTCCAGCTCCAGCGCTCTACTACGCGCTGACGGCCGGCCTCGCCAATGCGATGACGGAGTTCGGGGTTCTCGAGCGCCAGACGAATCTGGGCGGCGAGACCCTCGGCATCGCCAGCCTTGCACTGGAACACGGTGTCGCCGTCTTTGCCGGTGACTTCGGGAAGAGCGCCGCCATCGGTGGCAACCAGCGGCGTGCCAGTGCACATTGCTTCGATTGCAGGAAGGCTGAAACCCTCGTAGAGGCTGGGCACCACGGCCAATTCGGCCTCGGCGTAGAGCTCTACGATGCGCTCGTCGCTGACGCCGCTGACGAAGTTGATATGCGGGCGCAGACCGAGGCGCTCAATGAGATCGTCGCTGTGGCCTTCGCGTGGCTTACCGATGATGGTGAGCGTGATGTCGCGCTCGGTGCGCAGCTTGGCCATCGCCTCGAGCAAGTACGACAAGCCCTTGAGCGCAACGTCGGCCGACGCTGTCGTGATGAGTCGGCCAGGGACGCGGGCAACGTGTGGCAGTGGCTTGAACAGATCGGGGTCTACGCCCACCGGCACGAGACGCATGCGATCGAGGCTGACGCCCATGTCGGCGTTGATGTCTTTGATGCTGTTCTCGCTGACGACCACAATGCGCGGCATGCGACTGGCGACGCGGCCCTGCATCTTCACGAAGCCGTACCAGCGGCCCACACTGCGACGCTTCCAACGTGATGGGGCGTGACTCATCTCGAGTTCGCGATCTTTGGTGATGGGGTGATGCAACGTGACGACCGTGGGGATGATCTTTTCGATCTGCAAGATGCTGTAACCGAGGCACTGGTTGTCGTGCACAAGATCGAAGTCGCGGGTGCGGGACTTGAGAGCCTTGTA
>JAPKZR010000298.1 GCA_026393695.1 Actinomycetota bacterium | reverse complement strand
CGCAGCGGAAGACATCGCCGCCGGACCCATTGCCAGCGTGCTGCTCCCCGAGCGCATCTCGAGCGGCACACACAGTTGTTGGGCGCCAGCATTCTCGTAATCGCCGACGACCTCACGGGTGCCGCCGACTCAGCCGCCGCGTTCACCTCGAGCGGACATCGCTGCGTTGTTTCGCTCGATGCTTTGAACACGCTCGGCGACACACCTGACACCATCGTGGTGATCGACACCGACAGCCGCGACATGCTCGCCTCCGACGCGTTTGCCGTAACGGCCGCGGCGATCAGCCGACACTCGCCTGCTGCGGTCTTCATCAAGATCGACTCGACGCTGCGCGGCAATATCCGCGCCACCGTTGAGGCCGCGCAGTCGGCGATGTCGGCGCTGAAGGTACAGCCCGATCGAATTCTGATCTGTCCCGCATTTCCGCAACTTGGGCGAACCGTCGTGAATGGTCGCGTGCACGTGCACGGCGTGCCGCTCGACGGCGCCGACCTGTGCGAACTCTTCGATGGGTTACGCACCGAAGGCCGCGTAGAAATCCCCGACGTGCAGACCGACCACGACCTCGCTATCGCTGTCGGCTCTGCTCTGGGCTCTGCTCTCGGCAACACGTTGTGGGTAGGTTCGGCGGGGCTCGCCCGTCACGTCGGTGCGTCCATCGCCGCGAACGATGCGGCACGGCGCGACGGCGAAACCATCGCAGCAGCGCGGCGACCATGCTCGAGAGTTGTTGTCATCGCTGGCTCGCAACACCCGAGCACTCTCAAACAAATCGACGCACTCAACCCGTCGACAAACATCGCTGCCTTGCATCCACTCGATCCCCAATTCAGCGCCCGCGCCGATCAAGCCGCTCGTGGCGCCGATGGCCTCGTGCTCACGGGCGGCGCTACAGCCAGAATTGTGCTCGACCTCCTTGAGGTGCGATCACTCGATGTTCGCGGTGAGGTCGAACCCGGCATCGCGTGGTCTACCGGACGCGGCCGTTCCGGAGACATCACGGTGGTCACCAAGGCGGGCGGATTCGGCGACACGCTCGCGCTGCAACGCGCCGCCGACTTCCTCTCGCGGTCATAATGACGTCGTGCCAATGACCAACCGTCCCATCATCGCGATCACGATGGGCGACCCCGCCGGTGTCGGCGCCGAGGTCATCGTTAAAGCGTTGAACCATCCAGAGGTCGCGGCAATGTGCCGACCGTTGGTGATCGGCGATGCACGCCGACTGACCCTCGCCGCTCACCTGTGCGGCGTATCACCCCAGATCCGCGTGGTCGCCGAGCCAACCGAACTCAGTGCGGCCACCGACCCATCGACCATCAACGTGATCGATCCCCAAGTCGTTCCCGCCACTCTCGAGTGGGGCGTGGTGTCCCCAGATGGGGGCGAAGCCGCCTACCGCTATGTGGCCATCGCAGCACAGTTGGCCATCGCTGGCCTCGTGCAGGCCATCTGCACCGCTCCGCTCAACAAAGAAGCGCTCCACGCCGCTGGCCATCAGTTCCCAGGCCACACCGAACTACTCGCGCATCTCACCGGCACCGACGAAGTGTCGATGATGCTCGAAGCCCCCGGACTGCGCGTCGTTCACGTGACAACGCACATCGGCATTCTCGACGCCATCGATCGCATCGACCCGGCGCTCATCGAACGCACGGTTCGCCGTACCCACAGCACCTTGCGACGCGCTGGCATCGATGTCCCACGTTTCGCGGTCTGCGGCATCAACCCGCATGCGGGCGAAAACGGGTTGTTCGGTCGTGGCGAAGAGGCCGACAAGATCGTGCCAGCCGTAACCCAGTTGCGATCTGAAGGCATCGATGTCGTCGGTCCGCTACCGGCCGACACGCTGTTCTATCGCGCTCGCCGCGGCGAGTTCGATTGTGTGGTCGCGATGTATCACGACCAGGGCCACGGTCCGGTGAAAGTGCTCGGCCTTGAAGCCGGCGTCAACATCACCATCGGTCTGCCCGTGGTTCGAACCTCGGTAGATCACGGCACCGCGTTCGACATTGCGGGCACCGGCGTTGCCGATGAACGGTCAATGATCGAAGCCCTCAAGCAGGCCGTTGCGCTCTCAAGTCGTTGAGGTGTGGCGCTTCGAGGCAGCAACGCCCAACGCTGTTCCCACCGCCAAGCCAGGCCGAATTACCAGCGCCGTGTAGGGCCACCGCCGATACTCCAACTACGGTGACGCACATGAAGTCCCTCTGCGCCGTAGCCGTGTTGTCCATCAGTTTGATGGCATGTAGTTCAAGCCCCTCATCAACCTCGGGTTCCACCTCGGCGTCAATTGATGCATCTGCAACTACGTTGCCAGCCGACACCACGCCGCCCACCGAGGTAACACCCGCAGAGCCACTCACCATCGATGAGCTCATCTCGATTGGTCGCCCCATCGTGCTTGCACACGCCGGCGGCAACGACGAGCACCCTCACTCCACTCCCTACGCCTACGCCGACAGTGTGACGGCGGGAGTCGACATGCTCGACTTCGATGTGCAACTCACCAAAGACGGCGTTCTTGTGGTTCAGCACAACGAAGACACCGGGTCGAACACCGAAGTGAACGTCGTCATTGCCGACACCAACTACGCCGACCTCGCCAAGCTCGACAACGCATATTGGTTCACCAAAGAGTGCACCTGCCACGACAAGCCCGAAGCCGACTACATACTGCGCGGCATGCGCACTGGCGCCGTGCCACCCTTGGCGGGCTACACCCCCGACGACTTCATCATTCCGCGCTTTCGCGACATCGTTGAGCGCTTCCCCTCGATGCCGTTGAACATTGAGATCAAAGGCGTTGGCGACAAGGCTCTTGCCGCTGCGAAAGAACTCGCTGCCGAACTCACCGAGTTGAATCGTCTCAAGAATGCCGTCGTCACCTCGTTCCACGATGAAATCGTCACTGCCTTCCACGAGCTTGCACCTACCGTCGAGGTCACTCCGGGTCTCGCGTTAGCGACCGCCTTCATCCTCAACAAGACCCCGCTGCCAGCCGGCATGCGCATCTTGCAACTGCCCCCCGACTACTCAGGCGTGCATGTGCTCAGCCCCGAAAGCATCGCGCTCAGCAAGGCATCCGGCTACGTGATTTGGGTGTGGCCCGACGATGGCAAGTGGGAGAACCTCGCTGGCTACAGCGAGCTGCTCGCGATGGGCCTCGAGGGGCTCAACGGCAGCCGCCCCAGCGAAGCGGTGGCAGCAGTGAAGGCGTTCGTGCCCGGCTGAGCTACATCGTGATCACGTCGAGCACCGCTCGAGCGTGCATCAACATCATCTCTGGGGTCACCTGATCTGAGCCTGGTAGCTCCACCAAGAAGTTGGTGGCCTGCGGCACGGCTGTGTTCGCGAACTTGGTAGCCGTGCCGGTACACATCTGCGTGCACGGCACACCGCCCGTGCCGAGACCCACCAAGGTGCTGTACCGCAGCGGTATCGCCTTACGGCGCCCGCTGGTGGTGATCACGTGGGCGTCTTGGTGATACCAGATGCCGATCGAGGGCTGCACGAGCCGAATGAAGTTCTCGATTGCTTGGCTCTCGGGCTGATCGGCTGGCTGCTCACCGCTGTACTGACCATGCGCTCCGCGCGCGATGTAGCTCCAGCCCGATTCGAAGTTGCGGTTCAGGTCGACCCCGTTGGCATTCTGACGGGTGTTCATCGCTTGGCCATCGGGGTTGATGCTGTCGACGATCCACAGGTCGATCCCTGCCGGGGTGGGCATCGTTCGAAGATCTGCCGCGACAAGTGCACCCTTGTTTTCGTCGCCATGAATGACGCCTACGACGAGCACCACGCGACCGCCCGGTGTACCCATGCGATAGGCGGTGATGTCGCGCCCTTGCACCGACGTACCGATGACACGTTGCTCAAGAACATTTGCTGGCACCGGGGTGCCAACCGAGCGGCGGATACCAAGAGCTGCGGCCGTTTGCGGGCCAACAATGCCGTCGGCCACGAGACCGGCCGACTGCTGGAACGCCTGCACCGCCACGGTGGTTGTCGCTCCGAAATACGGGTTCGGCCCCACAACGCCGGTGTAGCCCCGCAGTCGCAGCGTGGTCTCAAGGCACCACACCTCGGCTGCGCGAGTGCCCTGGCGC
Source organism: Actinomycetota bacterium (assembly GCA_026393695.1). GTDB lineage: Bacteria > Actinomycetota > Acidimicrobiia > Acidimicrobiales > Ilumatobacteraceae > WLMZ01. The sequence continues at coordinate 1,208 of JAPKZR010000298.1, read as the reverse complement.
AACGTGACGCCGATGGTGCACGGCGCGGCCGCCACTGCCGGCTGTGGCAACTGCGGCATCGCCAGTGCAGCGCCAGCCATCAACATGGCGGCACCAAGGCGGGTCGAGCGGCGCAGCATCAGGAGATGACGATCGAGCCAGCCATGCCGCTCGCAGCGAGAACGGATCCACGGACAAGAGCGGTACTGCGGGGAGTCATAGCGCGATCCAATTCGGTCGAAGCGAAGTAGCGCCGACCCTATACCGCTCCCCCGCCATGCGGTGGTCACGCGATGCGCTGCATCGGCAGCTCAGCGAATCAGAGTGAAGCAGGAACAGCCAAGCGCCGCTCAGCGCGCGCCGCAAGGTTTTTGGCCAGCTGGCCGAGACGATCGATGCGCTTCAGCAACGCCTCGCGTGCCCGCTCTGCCGCGGCCGTGAGGTTGGTCAATTGCTCGACCTTCCAATGATTCAGGATCACGGGTACCAGCACCTGCTCATGGAAGATCGTGGCGTCGTAGATACCGGCGCGGGCGATTGCAGCGCTGTGCCGATCGAAATCGACAATGCCAGTGCCGGGCATCGCAAATGTGCGCACCACTTCTTCGGTGGCGATGACCATCTCTGACGGATCGAGCTCAAACGCTGCCGTCGCGAGGTCGCGGTAGAAGAGATAGTGCAGGTTCTCGTCGGCGGCTACGCGAGCCTCGTAGCCGCGACGATCGCCGATGATCTTGCCCGTGTTGCGATGCGCGATTCGCGTGGCGAGTTCTTGCAAGCTCACATAGATCACGCCGATGATCGGCGACGAAGGAGTGGGTACCTCGCCCGCCGACACTTGCGCCATTCGGCCGCGCTCGAGGGCCACTGGATCGATCGCCCGAGTGGCAGTGAGGTAATCGCGCATCACGATTGAGTGTCGGCCCTCTTCGGCAGTCCAACGCCTGTTCCATGTTCCGAAGGCGCCGTCCATCGTGAACATCCGCTCGATATCACGGAAGTAATAGGGCAGGTTGTCCTCGGTGAGCAGGTTCACAAACAATGCGCTGCGAGCGGCCTCGGGGAGCTCGGCGCCATCGAGATTGCAGTCGGCAGGCGACCACTGGTATCCGGGTGGAAAGTCGTGGCCGCGGTCGTAGGGAACCAACTCGTGCGGAAACCATTCTTTCGCTGTCGCGAGATGCCGGTCGAGCAACTTGCCGGCCACCGGTTCGAGTTCAGCGAGGAAG
>JAPKZR010000069.1 GCA_026393695.1 Actinomycetota bacterium | reverse complement strand
GCGCCGCCGATCCGTTTGGCGGCACGGTTAGCGACGGCTGGGCCAGCGAGCTGACGAATAAGCAGTAGTCCATCAAGCATGGCGATAGCGGCCTCGGCCTCTGCTCGGCGACGAGCTCGAGTGCCGGCGAGCCGCTCGGCCGCCCACTCGATCCATGCCTCCACGAGCTGGGGCACGATCACGTTGAACGGTTCGCGTCCCGCAGCGGCAAGCCCGCCCGCTTCGAAGAACAAGGCGAATACCGGGTCTGCAGCAGGGCGAGCGAGAACCGGCCAGGCGGAGCGAAGCAGCTCAAGGTGGTCAGCGACCGGCGCAGAGAACACGGGGGCCAGCGTCGCCTGCAACTCGGCACCCATCGCGCTCAGCACCTCGCCGATGAGATCGTCCTTTGTCGGGAAGTAATAGACCACGATTCGATCGCTGATGCCGAGGTGTTTGGCAACTCGTCCGAACGTGAGCTGACTCAGCCCATCGCGGAATGCGACGGCGAGTGCACCGGCGAGGATGTCGGCTTTGGTGTGCTTGTGGCCCATTGGGTCTTGATCGTAGTGGTCACTGCGATTATGGTTTCGCAGTGACCACTACAAACTCAACGGAGGCCCCGATGACCGACCATGACGCTGGTGAAGCATGAGCATCTCCGCATCCGCAGCATCCGATCTGTTCCGTAGCGCGCCGGACCAATTCATCGACGTCGGCACCGGCGAAGTCGCCTATCGCCGCGTCGGCAGCGGACCCGACGTGCTGTTCGTTCACGGGTGGCCCGTCAGCAGTGCCACCTTCCGCACCCTGCTGCCGCACTTGACCGACCATGTCACCTGCCACCTGATCGACCTTCCCGGAGCTGGCTCCAGCAGGTTCGCCGCCGACCAAGTGCTCACCATCGAGAACCACATCCACAGCGTGAAACGCGTGCTCGACGTGCTCGATCTCAAGGATGTCGCCGTGGTCGGTCACGACAGCGGCGGGCTCATCGCCCGACATGCAGTGGCCGGCAGTCCCCGACTACGTGCGGTCGGGTTGATCGACACCGAGCAGTCCACCGGCCTGAGTTGGAAGTTCAAATCGTTCATCGCCGGCCGGCGAATTCCCGGATTCGGCGCAGGCCTCGGTTGGGTCGCCGGACAACCACGACTACGGCGCAATCGACTCGTGCTCGGCGACGCCTTTGTTGACCGTTCATTGCTCGACGGCGGGTTCGACGAGTTCTTCCTGAAGCCGCTGAACCAGTCCCCCGCACACCTCAAGGCCGCGATTCAGTTACTGAAAAGCTTCGACTACCAACACGTACGCGACCTGAGCGAACTGCACCGCCGCATCACCGTCCCCGTGCAACTGGTCTGGGGTGAACACGATCGCTTCTTCCCCGTGAAGTGGGCGCAGGAGATGCTAGCCGACTTCTCCGACGCACGACTCGCGGTCATCAAAGGGGCGGGCCTCTTCGCGCACGAAGAACGACCCGCCGAGGTGGCTCAAGCGCTGCTGCCGATCTTGACCTCAACGCGCTGAGGCCCTGCAGAGCCCCCAGCTCAGATCAATGCGGTGCGCTGGGCCGCGCAGCGCCCAGTAGCGCGATCGCAACGATTCGCGTTTGGCGCGGCGTGTCGCCCCATGGCCGATCAGCTGTCAAGCGACAGCGGCGGCCCACCACCTGCAACGCATAGCGGCGTTCAGGATCATCGACCAACCACACAATGCCCTTCGCACGGACAACCCCTTCGTCCAAACCCGCGACCCAACTCTCTAGAGCATCTCGTCGTATCGGCGCGTCGAGGATCCACGACCACGTCTCGTGATCGGCATGCGGTTCGTTGGCAAGCGTGTCGACAGCGGCAAGGCGTGCGAGCGCCGATTCGGAATGAACCCCGAGCAGCAACTGCAACGGCACCTGCGCTTCGACTGCGCCGAGCACCACTGCGTTTGGCGCCATCGTGTGCGCCCAAAGTTTCAATGCATCAGCAGAGTCAGCGTCGACAAGATCGAGTTTGTTCAGCACCAACACTTCGGCCGCGTTCAGTTGGCGTTGCACGGTGCGACCAACAACGCGATCCGCAGAACGCCGACGCACCGTCTCAGCATCGGCCACGACCACCACGCCATCGAGCCGATACCCGGGCGTGAGCGCGTGGTGCGAAATCGGGCCGGGGTCGGCGACACCACTGGCCTCAATCACGAGGTATTCGGGTGGGTCAACCTGATTGCGAATCGCCGACATCGTCTCCATCAACGTGCCCGACAACCCACAACACACGCAACCATTAGCGAGGCCGATCATCGTGCCATCGTTCGACACAATCAGGTCTTGGTCGATGGCGATGGACCCGAAATCATTGACGAGCACTGTGGTGCGGCGGCCCGTGCCAACGCGAAGTAGATGATTGACAAGCGTGGTCTTGCCGGCTCCGAGGTAGCCGCCGATCACGGTGACAGCTATCGGCGCGCTATCGGTCACGGTTTGGGTGCCTCGTACACAACGCCGCCGACCACCGTTCCCCACACCGAGATATCGCGGATAGCCATTGGGTCCACATCGAGTGGCGAGGCATCGAGCACAGCAAAATCGGCAAGCTTTCCGGCCTCGATGGAGCCAATCTCGTGGTCCATGTGCAACTGGAACGCGCCACCGATGGTGGCAGCATGCAACGCCTCGTAGGGAGTGAGCTTCTCGTACTCGCCCAGCACTCGACCCTGCGGAGTGACCCGATTGACTGCGCACCACATCGTGTGCAGATGGCCGATGGGAGTAACGCCCGAGTCGGAGTGAAACGACAGTGGCACTCCGTTGCTGAGCGCAGTTCGGCACGCCCACATACCCCGAGCCCGTTCGGGTCCCATGGTGAGTTCATAATGCTGGTCGCCCCAGTACCAAATGTGGTTGGTGAAGATGTTGGCGCACAACCCCAAACGTCCCATCCGCCGATACTGCGCAGCGGTAGTGGTTTGCGAGTGCTGCACCACATGTCGATGATCGAGCCATGCATCGGCGCGAAGAACTTCTTCGACTGCATTAAGGAACACTTCGACGGCTCCATTGCCATTGCAGTGCACGTGCACGTTGAGTTTCTGGGCATGGAAAGCACGCAGTGCGTCGACGAGATCCTCGGGAGTGTTGAGCAACAGCCCATGGTCGTCGCCGGTGTAATACCCAGGGGGCAGCATGACTGCGGTCCAACCTTGGATCGATCCATCGAGGACCAACTTGATGCCTTGGTTACGCAATTTGAGAGTGCTGTGGTTGTCGCGCAGATCTACGGCAACCTTCGCTACGGCCGGATAGTCGCCGGTTGATCCCGGCATCGCTGGCACGTTGTACATCACCATCCGTGCGGGAAACTCATCGCTGTTGATGATCTGCTCCCATGGCTCGCGAGCATGGGGCATCAGCAGGAAAACGCCGACGAGTTCGGTCGAGGTGGTCACACCGGCGTTGCGACACATCTCGCCATGGATCATTACTACACCGGGTCCGCTGGCCTTCGCCATCAAGGTGCCCATTGCGTAGGTCGCAAGGCTTATCGCCGGCGCTTCTTGCAGTTCACCGTTCGGCTCGCCATCGGGGTCGCGCCCAACGCCAGGGGTGACCGAATCGCGGGTAATGCCCTCGGCCGCGAGCAGCGCCGAGTTCACCGTGGCGAGGTGTCCGCTGGCATGACGGATGAAGATTGGCCGAGTGGCCGAAACCTCGTCGAGCAACCGCTTGTCGAGACGCTGTTCGTTCGGGAAAAAGATGGGGTCGAAACCAATTGCCAACAGCTGCTCCCCCTCAGGCAGCTGTGCATCGATCGCGCGCAACTTTGCCACGAGTGCTTCATAGGTCTGGATCGGCTCAGTGAGCGTTCCGTCGGCGAGCGGATACGGGTAATAGCCGAGATACGGCACCATCGCCGCGAGCGCGTCCATGGTGTGACCATGCGCCTCGACGAAACCTGGGACAAGCACCTTGTCGGCGAATCGATCATCGACTTCGTGCTCGCCCCAACTCGCGCACTCCTCGAAACTGCCGACTGCAATGATCATGCCGTCGCGCACAGCTACTGCCGTGGCCTCCGGATTCGCAGGGTTCATCGTGACGATATTGCGCGCGGTGAAGATGGTGTTGCTCACGAGGCGATTGTAAACAGTCACGTGACATCGAGATTTGTCGGACGAGGTGATTTCCAGGCGGCCCAAGCACCGGCGGTTACGAGGCGGGCTTCAGCCGGCTGCGTAGATGGACGGCAATCTCCGCGACCCGTTGGCTGTGTTCACCAGCGACGGAAACGTGGTCAGCCAGAGCCGTCGGCCAAAGGGAAGTGACTCCTTTGACGCGCTTTTGCTTCTTGATCCAACCCCACTCGCCCCCGACAAAACAGAGCACACCTCGAATCGGAATGCTGCCAAACTCTTCGCCGAGCGCGGTCCGCACGACATCGACCTGCCAAAGCACCCCATCGACAAGCGCTGAGCGATCACGCCCGTTCACGTACAAGCGCTCATCGACATGGAACTGACGTCCGACGTCGCGGACCTCGATGGCACCTATGTACTTCTTCGCATCGATCACGAAGACTCCGGATGGTCCGACAACGATGTGATCGATATTGGCTCGGCTGCCCGGTACGAGTCGATCGTGGAGCACCTCAATTCCCGTAGCGCTCGCAAGAACCTCCGCGACTCGAACCTCGCCCTCGGCGCCGATCTTCCACGCCGCGGTCGGCTGCGACTCGGGCCCGATCTGCGGAACCGGTGTCAGCGCCGCAGCGACCCGACCCAGAAAAGGCCGCTGCTCTTTGATCGATCGACGCCACGCCACGTCCTCGGCAACTCGTTGCTCCTTCTTCGCCAACTCGCGCGCCGATCGCTTCTCGTACTCGTGCGTGGCCGAGCCACCGGCAATGTCTTCGTGACGCTGCGCCACGTTGACATCGGTCGTCAGTATCTCCGGCGAAGGCGGCGATGCAGATACCTCGGAGCCTCCGCAGACAACGCACCTCACCACCCGCCCGGTCGAATCCGAGTACGCCTGCACGCCAGCGGCCAACGGCTCACCACATTCCGCGCACGAAGCGGAGCGGCGAATGTTCATCAGCTTGGTCATCCGTGCCTCCCTCACCTTTGCTATCGGCACGGAGGCACCTGGGCTTGAGCGACGGCAGCACCGACATCGTCATGTCGCGTCGCTGACACCCTTGAGTAACGCTCGGCGCCAGACCTTGTCAGCGAACAACGGCACGCCGGCCTTGGCGAGCGCGTCGAGCATGCGGCGGAGCGTCTTCGGCTCACGACGATTCGCCGCCGCCTGGCGCACAAGCTCGTCGAGCACGGCGCCGGGCGCAAGATCAAGTTGGTCGAGAAGGAACGTGTCCGGTTCGATGACCTCAACCTCGAACGGGTCCACGCTTGCCGCGGGAAAGTCGATGGTGTTGAACGTCACGATGCAGGAGGCATTCGCTCGAACCGCAGCAGCGAGGACGTGGCGATCTTTGGGATCGCAGGTCAATCCCTCGATGAGCGAGGCATAGCCCGTGACACTGGCATCAGGGAACGCGCCATTCATCTCTGCGGCGAGCCTCTCAACGTGGCGCTTGTCAATCCCAGACTTGACCAGGTTTCGATGGAGTTCCTCAATGATGTCGGGCGACCAAAGAACCCGGTAGAGGCCCCGCTCAGCGAGGCGCAGCAACGTGTCCCGCAGATGAGCGGGGTAGATCACGCACGTATCGAGCACGACTGCGAACGGCACGAGATGACCTCAGCGGGTGCGCTTCGGCGACGCTGTCCGTTCGTACATCTCTGCCTCGTCAGCGATCTCGACCATACGGTCGAGGGCAGCGCGACGGTCGACGGAAGTTCGCTTGCGATAGGCCAGCACGTCGGCCAATCGAACCCTTCGATGACGTCCCGGCTGCTCGAAGGGGATCTCGCCAGACTCGAGGAGCTTCACGAACGTGGGCCGGCTGATACCGAGCAACTCGGCCGCCTCTTGGGTGGTCAGCCGCTGATGAACTGGGGCGATCGTTACGGCTTGGCCGCTGGCCATCGCTTCTACAACACCACGGAGAACTTCGAAGACCTCCGGCGGAAGTACAAGATGCTCACCGTTCGGTCCGGCCAATGTGGTGGTTGGCTCAGCGCCGGGACGGCTGAGCATTTCGACGAGCTCGTCGAGCGACTCGGTCGGCGGCAGGACTGTGCGTTCAAGAATTGGCGTGGTCATCTCGGCGCTCCTCTTCAGACCCTGATAGTACAGCAAAACGAAAAAATCGCAAGATCCCGTTTGTAACCGGACGTAGCCACGGTTGCACACCCACCGGCAAGCCATCGCACCCAACAAACCCCATAAAACAAACGACCCGAACCCTTACGGGGGTTCGGGTCTTGCAAATGTCTCGCGACATTCAATAGTGGCGGGGACAGGATTTGAACCTGTGACCTTCGGGTTATGAGCCCGACGAGCTACCGAACTGCTCCACCCCGCGTCGTGGTGTGCGACCACGGTATCCAACGAAAGGTCAGCTCGCAACCCTAAGGTTGGAAGCGATTATGGGCCTCTTCAAACGCAAGCCAACAACCGATCTCGTGGCCACCTCCACCGTCAACGCGATCTCTGCGCAGCAGCACGACATCGATGCGCTGCGCATTGCCTTGGCCGATATGAACACCCGCCTCGACGCCAGCGAACAAGTTCGCCGCGAGCTCGAATCGCGCATCCAATCAATTGATGTCACCACGCTGTCGTTGCTCAATCGCACCAGCGGACTCGACGATCTCAGCCGGCGCGTCGGCGAAGTCGATGCGCTGAAGCTACAAGTGGCCGAGGTCGAGGTGATCAAGCGCCAAGTCGCTCACCTCGATGCGGTCAACGCCAAGATCGCTTCGCTCGACGAACTCAACAGCAAGCTCTCTGATCTCGCCGAGCGGGTTACGGTCAGCGCCGACGACGCCCGACAGGCAAAAGACCAAACGGCAACGCTGCACGAGCGCATCTCAAACGTGTCGCACGAACTCGCCAATCAACTCGGCGAACTGAGCCGCGAGATCGATGGCCTCAGCGGTCGCGGCACTACTCCATCGATGCCACCACCACTGCCGGCGCCGGCCAACTTTGAGCCATCGCAATTAGTGGCCGAAGAACTCGTCAGCCAACTTCGCTCAAGCCAGATCAAACTCGCTAACGAGCAAGCGCGCTACGAGATCGCATTCCGCCAAGACCTCGCGAAATTGGCCGAACAGGTAAAGCGCAGCATCGAGGCAGCAGCCGCGGCCGCTGCGCCCGATGACGACGACCTCTAAAACTGCGCTACGGCGTTACTTACTGACCGTTGCCTTCAGCGCCTTGAGGGCCTGCTCGATCAAGTCACGGGCCTCTGCCTGCTTCGCCTGATACGTGGCGAAGTCGGCCGGCTTCTCAGCCAGTGCAGCGTCGGCCTCATCGAACAACTTCTGCGCACGTGCCAACAACTCGTCGGCTGTATCGGTGGTAGTTCCTGGAGGAGTCGTGGTGCCTGGATCTGACGGCGTCGTGCCAACACGATCGCCGACCTCACCGTTGAACGATGGGAACAACTTCTTCAACGCGCCGGTGAGCGACGAGTCGATAACAGCGCGTGCGTTGTACGACACGATCATGAATCGATACTCGGCAAGGTTGTCGCCCAACACATAGAACGGCCGCACATACAACAAGCCGTCGCTCACGGGCACCAACTGCAGATCGCCGAAACGAACTGTGGAACCCTGCTGGTTCAACTGCGTAATGGTTTGCGAGATAGTTCCGTCGGTCTCTGCGTTGGTGGCAACAACCGTTGGACCGTCGACCGTGGCCGTCAACGAATACGCGGTGAGCTTGCCATACGAACTCGGATCGCTTGAGGCAACCATGAACGACTGCAGCTCGGTACGCGTGTCGTCTTTTGAGTACGGCACGAACGGCCGCAAGATTGAGAAGGTGGCCGGATCCTTCGAGCCAGGCGTGCGGAACATCGTGTAGTACGGCACGAATCGTCGCGTCGTGCTCTCGGCGGAAACAGCACCGGACGCCGCTGAACCGTCGGTGGGCTGAGTATTGATGAGAGATGCGCCAAGTGTTGAGTTGGGCTCAGTTGCAGGGCCCTGCGCAACGCTCCATGCGCCAGTGCGCTCGAAGAATGCGTTCGGGGCCAACTGATAACGGGCGTATGCCGCAGTCTGAATGCGGAACAGATCTTCGGGATAGCGCAGGTGTTCCTGCAATCCCTGCGGCATCAGTGATGCATCGACAAAGAGATCGGGGAAGGCTTGGCTCCACGCCTTGAGGATCGGATCGGTCTTGTCTACCGAGTAGAAGGTGACCGTGCCGTCGTATGAATCCACCACAACCTTCACGCTGTTGCGTGCGTAGTTGAACACGTGATCAAGACCGCTGCCGGCATCGAGTTGGCTGCGGTCGGCGTCTTGTGCGTATGGATATTGATCGGTAGTCGTAAACGCATCCATCACCCACAGCGCCTTGCCATCGAGCGCTACCGGATACGGATCGGTGTCGAAGTGAAGGAATGGAGCGAGCTTCTCTGCACGCTCGCGCACCCCGCGCACCCACTGGATGCGTGATTCGTTGGTGATCGAGTTTGAGCCCCACAGGTTGTAGTCGAAGAACGACAGCGCAAACGCCAAGCGTCGCCCGCTGGAGTTGAGCAGCACACCACCGGTGCCGTCATACGGCTTGGTCTCGGAGCCTTGGCAAGGCTTTTCGGTGGTGTTGGTCTTCACCACAGCGAAGCCAGTGATTGCCGGACTGAAGTACAACTCGGGACGATCGAGTTTCACGTCGGAATAGATGGGGCGATTGTTGCTCTGCACCTGACCGGCTGGCGCTGACACCAAGCCGCAACCGTGCGTCGCAATGAGGTGCGTGCCCTGCCATGAGGTGTTGGCAACGTTCTTGAGATCGAGTTCGCGAGCGGCCACAAGTACCTGCTGCACGCGGTCAGTGGTCTTGTAGCGGTCGACGTCGAGGTCACGAATAGCGAGGCCAGCAACTTGTCCCTTGTCGAACGTGAAGCGACGCAACATGATCGCTGGGTCAAGCAATCGAGTGTCACGGATGGGTTCGAGGTTGTCGGCAATTTTCTTTGCGGTGAGGTCGCCAAAGGTGACCGACTTCGTCTCCACCTGATCGAGACCAAGCGCAGCGCGGGTGGCCTCAATGTTGCGGGCGATGTACGCCGACTCTTTTTCCTTCTCGTTCGGATTGACCACCAACGCCTGAATCACCGACGGGTAGATGACTCCGCCAAACAGCGCCACAACAACCCAGAGCGCACAGGCGACGAGCGGGATTCTCCACGAACCGGTGCGGATGCTGTACAAGAACAGCGCAGCAACCAACAATGCAATCAGCATGAGCAACATCACTG
>JAPKZR010000103.1 GCA_026393695.1 Actinomycetota bacterium | reverse complement strand
GATTTTGATGCCGCGCGGCGACCAAGGATTCGTGGATGCAAGATCGTCGATCACCACGGACACTTGAGGGTTCGTCTGGAGATTGCGATAACGCACCGTATGGGTGATGTCGAATCCCGCCGTGACGATGTCGTCGCCCTCGAGTTCGAACACAACCGGGGCAATGTCGGGACGACCCGACGCCGACGAGGTCGCGAACCGCATCAGGGGTTGCGACTTCAGATATTCGATCTCAGCGTTCGTGAAGATACTCATGCTGCACCGCCAGGCACCACGGGCGCTGCGAGCGGAAACACGTCAATGTCCCACCACTTTGACATCGGCAAGGTCTCGACCGTCGATCGCGCATCCGCAGCATCACCGGCAAACACCTCGATGAATACCGTGCCCCGGGCGAGCGACAGGTGTATCGACCCGACCCGACCCTCGGCCTCTAACGCCGCTACCTGTGCCTGCTCTTCGGCGACCACAGCAAACACCTCGCTCATCACTGTTCCTTGCTTGAAGGTGCACAGCACCATGAACTTTTCCATCTTCTTCACTCCGTTGACATAGGGGGTGCGCACATCCTCATACCTCAACCCGACTTGAGGTCAAGCGGTAATGTCGAGAAATGCCCCACAATTCAACTTCACCTGCAGAGTGGTCCATTGGCCAGGTCGCTGAGCGCAGTGGCGTCGCTGTATCCGCGCTGCACTACTACGAACGCGAAGGGTTGATCTCAAGCATTCGTAACGCAGGCAACCAACGCCGATACGGCCGAGACGTTCTGCGCCGCCTCGCCTTTATCCGGGCCTCGCAACGCGTCGGAATCCCTTTGGTCACGATCAAGGAAGCACTCGACGATCTGCCGGCGCGGCGCACACCCCGCGAAGAAGACTGGGGGCCTGTTGCGATGCGCTGGAAACAAGTACTCGAGAAACAGATCGAGTACCTCGAGCGAGTTCGCGACGACCTCGCCACGTGCATCGGCTGCGGCTGTCTCTCGTTTCAGCGCTGCCATTTGGTGAACCCTGACGATGCAATGGCTGTCGAAGGCCCCGGGGCGCGACGACTGCTGCCGGGCACACCTCGACCCGACAGGTCGTAGCGCGAGCGACGCTCGCATCGCCTGCGGACTTCTCGCCCGATGCTATTTTCCACTCATGGATTCACGCTTCGCCGCCCTCAAAAAGATGAATGTGCTGGCGGGCTGCTTGCACCTCGCATCCCTCATCGCAATCCTTCTGCTGGCAAACAACGCCTCGCTCCCCGTGCGAGCCACATACCTCACCGAGGCACCCGGCACCGGAAACTTCTCCGATCCCATCGAACTGTTCAGCTTGAACATCGGCTACATGGTCGCCGCGTTCATGGCGCTGTCGGCGTTCTTTCACTTCTTCGTCAGCTCACCTCGGGTGTTCCCGAAATACGTCGATGGCCTCGCCCGGCACATCAACGTCTACCGCTGGGTCGAGTACGCGCTCTCGTCGTCGATCATGATCGTGGTCATCCTGCAACTCAATGGCGTCAGCGACTACATCGCCCTACTGGCAGTGTTCGGCGTCAATGCGAGCATGATTCTGTTCGGTTGGCTGCAAGAGCGCTACACCACCCCAGGCAATGGCGACCGGCGCCCGTTCTGGTTCGGTTGCATCGCTGGGTCGGTGCCGTGGATCGCAATCGCCATCAACATGTTCTCGCCCCAGGGCCCCTCGGACACCACCGTCCCCGGCTTCGTGTACGGCATCGTGGTGTCGTTGTTCGTGCTGTTCAACTGCTTCGCAATCGTGCAGTGGCGGCAGTACCGCGCCACGGGTAAGTGGGCCGACTACTTGCACGGCGAACGGGTGTACATCATCCTCAGCTTCGTGGCGAAGTCGTTGCTCGCATGGCAGGTCTTCGCTGGAGCACTCGCGTCGTAGCCAAGGTTTCTGGTCGACGTTTCTGGTCGACGTTTCTGGTCGACGGTCGGACCCTCAAGGTGGCGCTGACGCAACCGTTGTTGACGAGTACTTCTTCGACGTCAACGTCTGAGCCAGTTGTCAATGTCGCGCGCATTCGACAGCAGGACGACCTCTGCTGTTGGTGCGTACTTGCGAACATCATCGAGAATCTGCGGTCGGTACTTCCGACCCCAATTCATCACCCACGCCCAAAAATCGATTCGTTGCCGACCTCGACGCAACGCCCGCCACACACACCTGGCAAGTGGCGTATCCATAATGATCACGGTGTCGGCCCTCGCTAAGCGAGGCGCAGTCACGTCATAGGGCCCGAGGTCTCCATCGAGAATCCAAATGTTCTCCCGAACCACGCTCGACTGCCGTCGAGTCCATTCCTCAGGCGTGAGCACCACCAAGTTCTCGTCCCAATAGATCTTGTCGAGTTCTATAACTGGAAGACCGGTGATCTCACCGAGGCGCCGACAGAGCGTTGACTTACCCGAACCACCGCGCCCGAACACAACAACTCGATTCACGAGGTCCTTCTCTCAAACCTGCTTGAGTTCGGCAACGTCTTCGTAGTACTTGAACTCAATGACATTGCCGCTCGGGTCAGACAACTTGCCGCCCACCTTCGCGCTGAGGGCGGGATCTGTGTGTAGCTCGGGTGGGGTGATCCACGCCGCGCCCGAAGCGTTCAACCTCGCAACAAGAGCGTCGAACTCCTTCCTGCTGCGCAGCACGACTCCAAAATGCGCGACACCTTGCTGGTCGGCCGGCCTCACTTCGTCTGGGCGTAACTGGAGCGTGAGTTGCAGTCCAAAGAACCAGACATCAAACCACTCGTCTCGCATCCGGCCCACTCTGCAATCGAGCACGTCGACATAGAAGCGCCGCGCTTCGTCAAGGTTGCCGACGGGGATTGACAGATGAAGAATCGGCGACGAATTCATCCGATCACAGACCGTGCTCCGCTCGATAGTGAGCCACGATCGCGTTGGCGTGGCCGTGCCCCATCGAATGGTCATTCTTGAGCATCGCGACCATCTCGGAGTGTCGCGCCCCGGGCATGGCCGCGAGCAGCGACTTCCAGTGCGAGATCGGTTGGCCGTACTTCTTCTCGATCGAGGGGAAGTACGAAGCCGGTCCTG
>JAPKZR010000163.1 GCA_026393695.1 Actinomycetota bacterium | reverse complement strand
TGGATCGGTAAACAACGGCCCCAATGCCCCGCTGCCGCCGCCCATCACTTTTTGCACGGCCACGTTCGAGAGTTGCCCGCCAAGCACATTGAGTTCGGCTTGCTGTGCGGCGATCTTGCCCTGCGCCACCACGATCTCGGCGTCGAGTTGCGACTTCAGATCGAGGGCCTGCACGCCGAGCTCGGCGAACTGCCCCTCTTTTTGCTCGAGCGCATCGATCTCGGCAAGGACCCGCTTCACCTCGGCCTGCTGATTGCTGATGCCATCGGCGGCTACAGGCTCAATTGAGACGGCTCCGCCAAACAAGGCAAGAGCGATTCCGAGACAGAATCGAATGGTCCGAGGCGCACGCATGACAAACAGGAATCTACCAAATATTACGGTTATGTTGCGAAACGGAGCAACGGACCTCTGGCACACCGGCCGTAATCGCCGCTATTCCCACTCGATGGTGCCCGGCGGCTTCGAGGTGATGTCGTAGACAACTCGGTTGATGCCCTTGACCTCGTTGATGATGCGACTGGCCATCCGCTCAAGCAGGTCGTACGGAAGCCGCGCCCAATCGGCGGTCATTGCGTCGTCGCTGGTGACCGCGCGAATGATGATTGGGTTCTCGTAGGTGCGCTCGTCGCCCATCACGCCAACCGAGCGGATGTCGGCCAACACTGCAAACGCCTGCCAGATTTCACGCTCGAGGTCAGCAAGACGAATTTCTTCGCGAACGATGGCGTCGGCCTCTTGCAACACCGCCACGCGATCTGGGGTGACCTCGCCAATGATGCGAACACCAAGGCCCGGACCCGGAAACGGTTGGCGCCACACGATCTCGTCGGGCAACCCAAGCTCTGATCCGAGGCGACGCACTTCGTCTTTGAACAAGCTGCGCAACGGTTCGACCAACTTCAAGGTCATGTCGTCGGGCAGGCCGCCAACATTGTGATGGCTCTTGATGACCGAAGCAGTGCCGTCGCTGCCACCGCTCTCGATGACATCGGGATACAACGTTCCCTGCACCAAGAACAGCGCATCGGTGAGGCCGCCAGTGTTCTCTTCGAAGATGCGCACGAACAGTTCGCCAATGGCCTTGCGCTTCAGTTCTGGATCGGTAACTCCCGCAAGGCGCTCGAAAAAGCGCTGCCCGGCATCGACATGAATAAGTTCGATACCCATGTTGCGTCGAAACGTTTCGACGACCTGATCGCTTTCGCCCTGACGCATCAGGCCGGTGTCTACGTACACGCATGTGAGCTGCGAGCCGATGGCACGATGCACCAAGGCAGCTGCAACAGCAGAGTCGACGCCACCCGAGAGGCCACAGATCACGCGATGCTCGCCCACCTTGGCGCGCACTGCAGCGATCTGATCGTCGATGACCGAGGTCATGGTCCAACTTGGTTTGCAGCCCGCCAGATCGTGCAAGAACCGGCGCAGCACCTGCATGCCAAACGGTGAGTGCACGACCTCTGGATGGAACTGCACACCCCAGATGCGACGCTCTGCGGATTCGAGCGCAGCCACTGGCGCGTCGGGTGTAGACGCCGTGGCGATGAACCCGGTGGGTGGAGTAACTACCGCGTCGAAATGGCTCATCCACACGTCTTGCTGAACAGGGAGGTCTGCCAACAGTTGCGTAGCCGTGTTGGTCACCGTGAGCTGGGCACGCCCGTATTCGCCACGCATGCCTCGGCCAACCTCGCCGCCATCAAGTTGTTGCGCAATGAGCTGCGCCCCATAGCAGATGCCCAAGATCGGTATGCCGAGCTCGTAAATAGCCGGATCCAGTGATGGGGCACCATCGACGTGAACGCTCTTTGGTCCTCCCGACAGAATGATCGCAGAGGGCTGACGACGGATGACTTCTTCGGCAGTAATGCGGTGAGGCACTATCTCGCTGTACACGTTGAGCTCACGCACGCGGCGCGCAATGAGTTGCGCGTACTGGGCACCAAAGTCAACGACAAGGACGGTTTCGATACGGTCGGTCAAGATCCCGAATCTAGCCCCCGCTGGGCGAACACACCCATTACGCGCGACGATGGCTGCATGCGTCGATGGTTTGTACTCACCCTGACAGTTCTGGCCGTGCTTGCTCCGGCGCCGGCGTTTGCGGTGGGACCCCCCGACTCGGGCGTCACCAGCGACACAGCCGTCACGACCACCTCGATCGACAACGAGTTTCTCAACACCAAGCGCGACCTCTCCGAGTGCCTTGGCAACTCGGTCGATCTGCCCGACTGCGGCATCGAGCCAACCACCCCCGGCGCACGCGGTGGAGCGCTGCAGTACGTCACGTTTGCGCTGATGGCGCTGGGTATCGGTTTTATCTTCTGGCGAGTTGCTCGCGGGGTCAGAGCTCGCGATTCATCGCTCGACCCCACAAAGCCCTAACAACTAGCGGGTCGCAAGGCGATCGCCACAGAAGGCAACCGTGCCGCTCACCAACGCGTGGGCTGCTTCCCACGGAACGAAATGGCCGCAGTCGCGCAGCAGGAACGGTCCAACGTGATCGGCGAACACGGCGGCCGCCATGCGATCGAACGCCGGATAGATCACGTGATCGCTGGTGCCGTGCATGATGAGCGTGCGGGTTCGATCGTTTCGCCCAATCATCGAGGCTTCGCTGCGAGCGCTCGCCGAGAACGCACTCTCGTAGCCACCAAAGCTCGCCCTGAGCGACTCAGCATTGGCAAATGGTTCGGTGTGGAAATCGACCTCGCCCGCGGCAGCGAAGGCCCCAGGGTGAGCCCAGAAGCGACTGGTGTAAAACGTGGCGATGTATCGCTGGCGTTGCTCGGCGGTGGACAGTTCGGCGGCAAGTCCGTCGGGATCAGTGCCTTGACGAATGAAGTAGTCGGCGGCCTCACGCGGCGCCCGGGTTCCTTCGATGCCGGACATCTCCTGTTTCAGATACGGCAGCGGCGAGTTGAACAGCACCATTCGGTCGACCCATTCGGGATAGCGCAGCGCGAGATCTTGAATCACCGGGCCGCCGAGATCGCCACCCAACAACACCACCGACTCATGCCCAAGGTGATCGTGCACCAACGCGTACAGATCACGTGCATGTGAGGCCACATCGTTGAACCCATCGGCGCTCACGGCGCTCTGACCAAACCCGCGCAAATCGGGAACGATAACTTCAAACCCGGCATCGGCAAGCGGTTGAATCACCTTCCAAAAGATTCGCATCGTCTCGGGCCAACCGTGCACGCACACCAACGGCACCCCACCCACTCCCTCGCGCACGAAGGCTTGACGAAACCCTCGGGGCTCTGCGGTGTGCACGACAAAACGATCTGGGTCGATATGTGCTGACGACATCCGCCAAGGGTACGCCAGCGCGCATCGGCACGGCACGGCACGGCACGGCACAGCACAGCACGGTTACCGTATGTGTCCGTGACACCAGAAGAATTTCGTCAGAACGGTTATGCGCTCATCGATTGGATCACCGACTACATCGAGGGCATCGAGGCCTTCCCTGTGATCGATCCAGAG
>JAPKZR010000325.1 GCA_026393695.1 Actinomycetota bacterium | reverse complement strand
TGTCGCCTCGCGAGTGGGACGACACGCTTTCCCGCAATCTCACCACGGCCTTCTTGGTGTGCCGTTCGGTGGTGCCACATATGCGCGCTGCTGGCTATGGGCGCATCGTGAACGTTGCATCTACCTCGGGGCCTATCGCCGCGTTTGTCGACGGCAGCGCGTATGCCGCAGCGAAGGCGGGCATGGTTGGCATGACTCGAGCGCTGGCGCTTGAGGTTGCTCCCTACAAGACCACGGTCAATGCGGTTGCGCCCGGGTGGATCGATACGCCGTCTGTGAGCGACCGCGAGCGTGAGGCTGGCGCCGCATCACCGATGCATCGCAGTGGCACGCCCGCCGAGGTGGCCGCTGCGGTCGCCTTTCTTGCGACGCCGGCAGCGTCGTACATCACCGGCACGATGCTGGTTGTCGACGGTGGCAACGCAATCGCCGAGGACCACAGCCATGTCTGATCGTTCTGTGGTGTTCATCACCGGCGGCGCCGGCGGCATTGGTTTAGCAACGGCATCACGTTTCATTCGCGATGGATGGCGCGCGGCCATTGTTGACATCGATCCGCTTCGTCTTGCTACTGCAGTTGAAGCGCTCGGCGACTCGGCGTTTGCTGTGCAATGCGACGTCACCAAGCCCGAGGCGTGTCATCAGGCCGCAGCGCAAACACTCAGCATCGCTGGTCGAATCGACCACGTCGTTGCTGCGGCCGGACTCTGGACCGAAGGCGACATCGACTCGGTCACCGAAGCCGAGTTTGATCGCGTGATGGCCGTAAACGTAAAGGGTGTGTTCTTCACGTGTCAGGCAGTGGTCAAGGCGCTGCGCGAGTCGCGAGGTTCGGCCACGCTGATCAGCAGCGATGCGGGGCTCCAAGCCAACAAGGGAGCCGCGGTCTACTGCGCCTCAAAGGCGGCCGTTGTACTGCTTGCAAAGACACTCGCACTCGACCTTGCAGCCGACGGCGTGCGCGTGAATGCCGTGTGCCCAGGCGACGTGATGTCGCCGATGTTGCAGTACCAAGCCGACACGTATGGCGGTGGCGACACGCCCGCATATCTCAACACCCTGCTCAGCAAGTATCCGCAAGGCGCATCAGCGCGTTTCACTGAGCCGAGTGAGGTGGCCGAACTGCTGTGGTTCCTGGCCCAGTCAGCAGCCCGGCCGATTACCGGAGCAGCCCTCAGTATCGACTTCGGGCTTAGCTCCGGCGTTCAATAGCGGTCTCACCGCGAACAATCGCTGGCCGCGCAGCGTCAACGTTTGGGCAAGTTCGGACCTCGCCGCTTGAGGCAACGGTTGCATGTGCCGACATCTAGTGAATGGATCGCCGCACCGCCCGAATCACCGGACTCGCCACCGCCGCCAGCCTCACCTCGGCGGCGTTTGCCTTTGCAACGCTTGGCGGTATGACCGCACTTGGACTTGGGTCCGCGACGGCGGTGCATTCAGCGGCGGCGGCCGATGCGTCATCTGTGGCCACCTCAACGACTGTGGCCGCAGCGGTAACGACGACCACCGTGGTAGTGCCCGCATCGACTGTTCCTGCGCCAGTGGTGCCGATCGACTGGCCGTCAGATAGGCCGCTGCCACCGCTGCCGGAGGCGTGCGCTGTGCCGCATCTCGATTTGTCGGGCGTTTGGAACTGCAACCCGTAACGGTTTAGGCGGTGGTGAAGAGCCACCAGGTGCCAGCGTTGGCCAGCGTGGTGCCGCCGGCGCCGATCGCACGCACCTGCCAGTAGTACGACGTTCTGGCGGTGAGGCCCGTGATCGCTGCGGTGCGTGTTGTTCCGGTGGGGACCCACGCTGTGTCGCACAGGTTGTTGTTCACCGTGTCGACGCAGTACTGGTACGAAGTGGTCGAGGTGCTTGCTCCCCACGACAACGTGAGCGCAAGTGGCCGACCAGTTTGGTTGCGTGTTGGGCTTGTCTTTGCGAACGCCCCGGGCAACGGTGGCGCAAGGGTTGTGAAGGTCCACGCGACATTGGCGTTGGCCGCTACGACGCCAATGGTGTTGCGTGCTCGCACCTGCCACTCGTAGCGAGTGCTCCCCAAGAGTGGGCCGACTGTGGCGGATCGGGTAACGCCGGTGCTGACCCATGTGGCGTCGCAGGCGTTGTTGACCACAAGGTCGATGCAGTATTCATACGACGTTGCTCCGGTTGACGCACCCCATGTGAGCGAGCGGGTGGTGGCGATACCGGTGGCAGCGTTTGCTGGCGCAGTTTTGGCGAATGCACCAGCAGCGGCACCTGTGGTGAACGTGTAGCGCAACGAAACGTTGGCCTCGGCGGTTGCCGTGCCCGCTGCATCGGTGGCCCGCACCTGCCACGAGTACAACGTGTTCGAGCCGAGTCCGCTGAGAGCGACGCTTGTCGCTGCGCCGGTGGAGATCCATGTGGTGCACGGCGTCGCAACGCCGGCGACCACGCAGTATTCGTAGCTGCTTGCGCCGGTGCTGGGTGCCCATGTGAGGGTAGGGGCGAGCGCTGCGCCAGTGGTTCCGGCTGCTGGCGAGGTCTTGCTGAATGCGCCAAGGGTTCGAGGCCCTACGGCGGCAGCCGCAGTAACAGCATTGGCGGCGTCGAGGATGCCGGTGCCACACAACGCCGTCGTGCAAGTGCTGCCCGCAACGAACGGTGTAGAAGTGCTGCGCAGCAGGGCGGTGAGTGCGGCCGGAGTGATCGACGGCTGAACCGACTAGACCAACGCGGCAACACCAGAAACGTGCGGTGTCGCCATGCTGGTGCCTTGGTAGTAGGCGTAGATATCGGTCGATGGCGTGGTGAGCCCGGAGTTCAGTGTGGATGCGATCTCGCCCGTGAGGTCACCGGCGGCTGCCACCGTGCCGTTGCTTGCGACGTTCTTGTCGCCACCCGGGGCTGCAATCTCAACGCTGGTTCCGAAGTTGCTGTAGTAGGACCGATTGCCGGTGGCGCCGGTGGCGGCAACCGTAATCACGCCAGCGCAGTTGGCTGGGGCAAACGTGGACGCATCGGCAGTTGAGTTACCTGCGGCCACTACTACCGATGCACCCACGGCCATCGCGTCGTTGATTGCGTTCTGATAGGTGGCCGGGCATGCGCCGAGGCCTCCCAAGCTGATGCTCAGCACCGCTGCAGGATTGGGGTTAGTTGGCACACCGGTAACTGCAAGGCCTGCGGCCCAGCGAATGGCGTCGGCGATGTCGCTGGTGGAGCCGCCGCACTTACCGAGCACTCGAACCGGCAGAATCTTGGCACCCGAGGCGATGCCAGCCACACCAATGGCGTTGTCGGTCTTGGCGCCGATGGTGCCCGACACGTGCGTGCCGTGCCACGAACTGTTGCTTGCCCCGCAGCCAGCGAACGTTCCCAAAGCGTTCTCGGCGGTGGTGACCCAGTCGCCGGGGTCGCTTGGGTCGGCATCACGCCCGCCGCCGTCGTTAGCGATCGAGGTGTTGGTAATGAAGTCGTAGCCGGGAACCGTTTGGCCGGCGAGATCGGCGTGAGCGGTAATACCCGTGTCGATGACGGCCACAACCACATCGGATGTGCCGTGGGTAATGTCCCATGCTGCAGGCGTGTTGATACCGCTGAGGCCTGCCGATGGAGCAAAGAGCTCCCATTGCACTGGGAACAACGGATCGTTTGGCGTTACGGCGGCGAACATCTTCAGGTCGGGCTCGGCATAGGCCACATTTGGCAATGCCGCGATGCGACCGGCGATCGCAGCGAGAGCTGCGGGAGAGCGGCGACCGCTCAACTTCGACACCCATCCACCATCACGCATTTTGCGGTTCAGGCTGACTGATTCGCCAGCCTCGCGGGCGAGCGCAGCGATGTCTGGGGTGCTGCCATCGCGCATACGAACGATGATCTGGTCGGTGCCCCGCGGATCTCGACTTTCGATGGGCGAGGCCACGACCGCTGTCCGTGAGGTGGCGCCTGCAGATGCGGCGCTATTCGTTGATGCGACTGCGAGACCGGCAATGAGCAACGAGGACAATGCAAGGGCGCGTTTGTTGGATCGAGCTTTGTTGAGGGGCACCGTGACATTGGACATGAGCGATCTCGCAGAGTCAAGGCGAAGGCGTGATGTTGTGGCCGTGTTGTCACGGTTCGTTAAGGAACGGTCTAGGCAGGTTCGCTGATGCAGCCATGCCAGCGACAAAACGTTGCATACCAGCGGCCAAGATCGCCTCGCTCGTAGCAAAGCACAGGCGCATGTGGCCCTCGGCCCCAGCGCCGAACCAACGGGCGCTTCCGGGCACCACGGCAACACGGTGCTCGGCGCGCAACATGTCGGTGAGCGCTTCTATCGACACGCCCTCGCGCTGAATGCGAGCGAACGCAACGTAGGTGGCGTCGGGGGAGTGCACCTCAACCCCAGGGATCGATCGCAGCGCTGTGACGCATTGGTCCCGGCGGTCACGCAGGTGCGCGACGAAACTCTCGAGCCACGGCAGTGCATGGTCATACGCAGCGGCGGCCGCAATCTGGCTCAGGGTTGATGTGCCGTCAACGGTGGATGGGTGCTCGCTGCGCTCGACCATGCGTGCTCGTTGGTCTGGGTCGATCATTGCGATGTAGCCCACTCGAAGGCCGGCGAGGCCAAACGACTTCGAGAAGCCATGCACGACCACGACGTTGGCAGCGATGTCATCGTCGAGCGACAGCATGCTGGTGAATTGAGCCGGTGCGTACACGATCTCGCTCCAGATTTCGTCGCTCAAGATGCGGATGCCGCGTTCGGTGCAAAAGCGACCGAGAGCGGTGAGCTCTTCGCGTGTGAAGCATCGCCCCAGTGGATTGTGAGGGTTGCAGATGCAGATCATGCGCGTGCGCGAAGTGACGAGCGTTGCGAGGTGATCAAGGTCGAGCGCGTCGTTGCGTCCGAACGACCACGACACCGGTAGGCCGCCAGCGGCGCGCACCGTGTGGGCAAATAAGAAGTCGACCGGGTCGAAGATGATCGCTTCGTCGCCCGGCGAAAGCCACTGTGAAGCGACGATCGCCAAACCACTGGCGGCACTGTTCACAGCGATGACGCCGTCGGGGGTTACGGGGCTCTTACGTTGGTCGCGCAGATACCGCGCAACGCTCTCGCGAAACGTTGGTAGGCCGCCCACTTGGCCGTAGCTGAATACGCCGCTGGCTGCGTACTCGGCGATGGCGTCGCGGATTGCGGGTGCGGCAGGAAAGTCGGGGTCTGCGGCAGTGAGCGGAATGACGTCGTGGGGGAGTTCGGCCCAGCGCAGGTTGAACGCTCGTTCGCGCAACAGGTCGAGTCGCACGTTGTCGTCGGCGAAGGCGTTGCCGTTGTCGGCGTGGTTGGGAGCCATCAGATAACGAACGGCACAAGCACCGCTCCCGTAATCGGATTCACAAAGTCGGCAGCGATCGAGCGACCGGCGGCGACATGGCTTGCGCGGCGAGGGCGACGCCGATGGCTGTAGGCGCGCAGCGCTGGTTCGAGTTCGTCGGGCGAGGTGCAGGTGGCGACAGCCGCCACCAGATCAGCCGCATCTTCGAGTGCACTGTTCGCACCCTGGCTGGTGAAGGGCAGTAGCGGATGGGCGGCGTCGCCGATGAGCGCAACGTTGCCTCGAACCATCGACCTTGGTGCATCCATATCAACCGTGTGCCACACATGTGGTGCCGCAGCGTCGGTGGCCGCGATGGCGCGCTGCACGATTGCAGGAAAGTCACCGAGCAGGCTGTGAAGGAAGCTGGCAGCGTCGTGTCGATCTGGCGTGGCGAAGCGTTGGGTGTCGAACTGCGCAAACCAGATCACGCGACCATTGCCGCTGGGCACAAGCCCCACAGCCAGACCTCCGTCGGGATGCATGAACTTCGTAAACGTGGACCCGACCTCTTCCGCGAGTTCGGGGTTCACCACCATCGAGACGATTTCTTTGACCCGGCCAGATGGAGCGGGGTGCGCCGGCGTGATCCATTCGCGGCATCGTGAGCGACTGCCATCGGCGCCTACAAAGACATCGGCGGCGCATTCAGAACCATCGGCGAACACAGCGGCGCGAACAGTGGACCCGTCGTTGTCGAAGTGTGAGAAGTCTTGGCTGAGCCGAATTGTTTCGGGGGGTATGGCCGAGCGGATTACCTTGAGCAGATCGTGGCGGCTCACGGCGATCGCATTGGTGAGTTTCATCGCTGCCACGACCTCGCCATCGATGGTTCGCACAATCGCGTCGGAGACCTCGCAGCCCACCTCGCTTGGCTCGAGGTCAATGCCGAGTTCACGTAACGCATCGCGTCCGTTGGCGAGCAGGATGAAACCAAAGCCGCCGTCGGTGAATTCGTTTGATCGCTCGAACATAGTGAATGGCAGATCACGTTGGTGAAGGCCGCTGGCAAGCGCCAAGCCTGCGACGCCGCCGCCAATAATCGAGGTGCTCAGCGCTCGCATGGGCGCGGACGCTAACTGATGACGCTCCGTGTGGCGAACTCGTTGGCCGACTGTTCGCCGCTTGTTCGCCGGAATCGTTAGAACCGATAGAGCGCAGCGACTTGAATGCCTGCAGGCAAACGATCGGGCGACACAGCATGCACGCGAGCCCCATGTCGCCATGCCTCGCCCACGGTCTCGTTGATCAGGTCGGTCGCGCCTGGCTCCCATGTATCGAGTCGGTCGTGCGGTGGAGACGAGGAAATCCACACGGGGTGGGTGGACACCACAAGCAGATCGCTTACTCGACCCTGCTGCGCAGCAACGACGAGTTCGTCCAAGTCGCTGCTGGCAAGTCCGGTGCCGACGCGAGTAGCCAGGCGTTCGAGCAGCACGTCGCTGCGGTGCATTACGAGTGGCTCAAGCAGTTCGTTCACTCGCTGGTGCAGTTCCTTTGGAGTGATCTCTTCGGGGCTGCCGATGGGTTGGAGTGATCTCTTCGGGGCTGCCGATGGGTGCCGCAACGATGTGGTGATGGCGCGCCGTGAGTTGATACCGCGCCACCGACGGAGCGGTGCCCGCAATGACCAACGGCGTCTCTGGGTCGTCGTGCAGAAAGTGCATCACAGCGTCGTCTACCTTCTGGAAATAGCGAGTGAGGCGCCGCTTGCGGTCTTCGTCTTGGGCGCCGCTTCCGTGGCCCACAACCGACATCCCGCTTGTGCCGGCGGGTGCGCCGCCGTGGCTGCTGCTCATTCGTTCGTCACGCTCGTACCAGAGCGCGTCCTCGATAGATCGGGGAAGATCAGCAACATGGCAGTCGCTCCAAACCGCGCGGTCCACGCGGTGTAGCGCAACGTTCTCTGCGCCCACGGTAAGCACGTATGCGGTTGGTCCATGAGTCAGGCTCGAAAGCAGTGGTCCAACAGTGAAGCGCGTGCCCGTCGCGGCCATCGCGTGCACCGGTACGTCCAGCGTGAGTTCGGCCGCAAAACCGGGCGACAAGAACAGTGCCACGCCTCCGGAATGCTCGGCAATCACGGGGCGTTCGAGCACTGCTTCGGTTGGCCCGAGCAGGTCGTCGATGTGGTCGATGCCCGATGCTTTGAGTTG
>JAPKZR010000167.1 GCA_026393695.1 Actinomycetota bacterium | reverse complement strand
CGCGGCACGTCGGGCCATTCGCTCAGTCCGAGAACCTGCGGACGAATGCCTGCCCACACATCAACAAACGGATGACCGGTGATCAACACGTTGTCGTCCCGCACGGCCGAGGCAATCCGTGATTCTTTCGAACCAGCGACGAGGTGATCGACCAACACTCCGAGGCGGCGTTGGCTCGACGGACCGAAGTCACGTACGGCACCGGCGAGATCGTCGATGCCGTGCAGTGGTTCGACCACGATGCCCAACTCGCGCAGATCGTCGCCCCACACATGCTCGACAAGTTCGGCGTCGTGCTTACCCTCGACCCAGATACGTGCGGCTCGCGCCACCCGCGCCCGCACCGGCTCAGCTGAGGCAACCGACCCACTGTTGGTGACGATCTTTCGCGACGCCTGCGGTGCTGGCGTAGCCGCTGCACGAACCAACGTGACCGGCTTGCCCTCGAGCAGAAACCCGCCAGGCTTCCACGTGAAATAGCGCTGCTGATTTTTGCGATCGCGCAACGTGACCGCCTCGAAAGTGATCTTCACAACATCGCCGCAGAATCCGCTCGATCGATCCTCGACCACCATGCCTAATTGCGCAATGACCTCGCGATGCGCAGGGGCCTTTTTGCGGTCGGCAAACTCGTCGAGAATGTCGCGTTCGTATGTCATGTGTTTGCAGCCTTTGTGTTCACCCACCATCGATCGGTGAGCACCTGATCGACATGGATCGCATCGCTGCGCCGGTATGGCGCCCGCAGACCCGATGCCGCAATCGGCATCGCAAACGACGATGGCAAGTAAGCCCCGCCCCACACATGCACTCGCTCGGCGGGCCCAACAAAATGCAGCACACCAGTGGCCAGTTCAATCTCGCAATCGACCTCGCCGCTTTGCCGATAGCCGCCAACGGCATCGGGTGGCGCCACAGCGTTGACATCGCGAGCGTCGATGAGTTGCGGCTTACGCGCGCTATACCACTCGACATCGAACGTAACGGGCACCAGCGTGCCGTAGGCGCGATTCCACGCCTCGCTTGGATCATCGAGTAACACGCCATGCGCTTCGGCGCCAAGACTCCATTGCTGAAACGGAATATCGCACGAATGGTCGGCCCACATCTCGGGAGGTTTGATCTCGAGTCCGTCGCGCAGATCGGTGCCATCGAGCTCTTCGATGTAGAGATACGGCTCGTCGACACGAGCAATGCCAGCCCAATAATCGAAACGATCGCCACGCAGTTCGAGACCCACATAGATGCCGGCTCTGCGGTCGCTCGACACCCCCCACCACCACCACGCCTCGGCAGGCGAGTTGGGATGGCGGGTCTCGTCGCTTTCGCTGAGCGGCCTGATCGAAGGAATAGACATCGCTTGGCACACTAGGCCGTGCGCGATACCTTGACGGGGTGCGCTACCTCAGTTTGGACTGGATCGATGCCGTTGCCGATGAGGCCGCAACCAACGAACGCGTCGCAGAGGCCGCTGCCGAGTGCTCTATTGGGGTCACTCAGGTAGTCACCGAAGCACCCGAGGGAACCATCGTGTACTCGCTGCAAGTGCTCGACGGTCAGCTCTTGTTCGCAGCTGGTGCGGCCTTTCCCGAAGATGTTCGATTCGAACAAACATGGGACACCGCCGTGAGCGTGGCCACTGGCGCACTGAACGCTCAAGAAGCCTTCATTCAGGGGCGCATCTTGCTCACCGGCAACCAACAAAAGCTGATGGACAGCCAAGCGGTCTTTGGCGCGATGAGCGCCGTGTTCGACTCGGTGCGCGCCAACACTTCATACGAGTAACGCCGTGCCCGAACTCCCCGAAGTGCAGGCCCACGCCGAACGGCTAGAAGCCCAATTCGTAGGGCGTTCACTCGTGCGGTTCGTGCCATTTCGTTTCACTGCACTCAAGACCGCTGTGCCTGCACCCGATCAGGCCTACGGCCAAGTGTTACGCCGCGTCGATCGCCGAGGTAAATACCTGCTGCTGCAGTTCGACGCGGTCACATTCGCGGTGCATCTGATGCAGGGCGGGCGTCTGGTGTCTGCCCACGCCGACGGCGCGTACCGACGCTCCCCTGAGCGCGCTCGGGCCCGACGCTTTAGCGTTCACCGTCGAAACGCTCGAAGCCCAATTCAACGCACACCCAATGCGCCTCCACGGCTTTTTGCGCGACCAACATCTCATCGCCGGGTTGGGTCGAATGCTCGCCAACGAGGTGTGTCATCGCGCCAAGCTGTCGCCGTTTGCGAATACCTCAAAGCTCACTCGTGATGGAGCCGCCAAGGTGGTGCGCGCAATTCACGACGCGGTCGAAGATGGTTTGGCCTACGAGCGCACCCGATCCGAGATGAGCTCATCGAAAGATCGTCCAGGTCGCGTGCACGGCCGCGTCGGCGATGCGTGCCTCGAATGCGGCGCTGTCATCCGGTCTGTTTCATACAGCAATTACACAGTGGCCTACTGCCCTGCTTGCCAGACCGACGGCAAGCTGCTGGCCGACAACACCACCAGCAAATTCCTGAAGTAAGTCACGCCGTCGCGGCGGCGCCTACGCTGCATCTCATGCCTATTCACCTTCGTGCAGAACCCAGCGACTATGCCCCAGCAGTGCTGGTGCCTGGCGATCCGAATCGTGCCCGCCACATCGCAGAGACATTCTTCGATCCGGGCTTTCGGTGCGTGAACGACGAGCGCGGCATGCTCGGTTTCACCGGCACGTTCAACGGCACGCCGATCAGCGT
>JAPKZR010000251.1 GCA_026393695.1 Actinomycetota bacterium | reverse complement strand
CTCGGCTACAGCGCCTGAGTGAGTGCGCTCAGAATGCGCGGAGCAATTCGTGCGCCAGACACCGGGCCGAGGTTGGCCACCACGACGATCTCTTCGATTGTGGTTGGCCTCGCCTTGGCGACTGCACGAAGTGATTCGTCGGAGCAAATAGAGGTGGGCGATACCTGAGCGGCTTTCGCTGCTGCAGAGCGCCACGCCACAAGCGCGGCGTACACCGGATCAACCACCGGACGCGGCAGACGCGGCATCGGTGATGGGACCACAACCGAATCGGCATCGGCGTCGGAACCGATGTCGGCAATGAGCGCCGACGGTTGGCTGACTCGACCGTTGCGCAGCGCTGCCCATGAGATGACAAGCTGCTCGCGCGCTCGGGTGCACGCCACATACAGCAGCCGCGCCTCTTCGTCGCGCTGAGCCTGTGTGGTGGCCGACGAGTGCGGCACGAGACCGTGCTCGGCGCCGATGATGACCACGGTTTGCCACTCGCGACCCTTGGCTCCGTGAAACGTGAGCAGGTCGACGGCGTCGTCGGGTTCGGCGTTGTCGAGATCGTCGAAGGGTGAATGCAGTTCGACCCATGCGCGAAATGACAGGCCGGTTCCTTGTGCAATAAATCGGTCGGCGGCCTCGGCGACTCGGGCGCGGGTGGGATTCGCCGCGGGGTCGGCAGTCACGGTTTCAACCCAAGCGCCGAGTTCGGTGTGCGTGCGGCAGCCATAGGCCTCGGCCACAGCGGCCCCAAATGCCCGTCTGGCGCCGCTGCGCCCTTGCAGGTTGGCCGGCACCCCGGCGCGTGCGAGAGCGGCATGTACGGCCG
Organism: Actinomycetota bacterium; assembly: GCA_026393695.1. Taxonomy (GTDB): domain Bacteria; phylum Actinomycetota; class Acidimicrobiia; order Acidimicrobiales; family Ilumatobacteraceae; genus WLMZ01. The sequence goes on along the minus strand of JAPKZR010000251.1, from coordinate 16,957 downwards.
TGAGTTGGGCAACCGTTCGAGCCAACACTGCGCAACTGCGCCACAGTTGCTGCGGTCCCACCATTTCGCGCAGCAGGCGGGCGACTGCAACGTTCTCGTTGATGTCGTCGGTAGCGCTGACCACTCGTACTGCTGCGCCATCCATCGGTACGGCGATTGAGTCGTCGCTTTGCTCGGACCGTTGCAGCACGCCCCGCGCGGCGTGAATGATCTGTGGTGTGCAGCGGTAGTTGCGGGTGAGCCGGGTGATGGTGATGCCCGGATACAACTGAGCCACGTTGTCCATGATGGTTGGGTCGGCGCCGTTGAATCCGAAGATCGCTTGCCGTGGATCGCCAACGAGACACAGGTCTGGTCGGCCATCGCGTATCGCTTCGAGGAACGCGTATTGCAGTGGGTTGAGGTCTTGCGCCTCGTCGACGAACAGATGTCGAAAACGCCAACGAATCCCAGACGCCCATTGCCGGTCGGTGGTGAGCGCGTGTAGGCATCGCTCGAGGAGGTCGTCGAAGTCGACGACGCCGCGCCGAGTCTTGATGGCTTCGTACGCGGCAGCCACGTTGGCGAACTCGGTGGCACTCAGGCTGATGCGTCGTCCGGCACGGCGAGCGGCGGCGGCTGAGTCGGCGAACGAAACGCGACGAGCGCGGGTCCAGTCGAGATCGTTCAATACTGCGGCGGCATCGGCCTTCGAGCCAGCGGAGCGAAGCGCTTCGTTGATCAGGCGGAATCGGTCGGCGGCAACCGACGGTGGTCGCTGACCCATGTCGATGGCACGTTGGCGAAGCAGACGCAGGGCAACGGCGTGGAACGTGCCAGCCTCAACGCGCTCGCGTAAACCGCAACGGCGAAGGCGTCGGTGTAGTTCGCTGGCGGCCTGGTTTGTGAAGGTCAGCGCAAGTACGTGCTGAGCTTCGACATCGGGGTCGCTGGCGATTCGGTAGGCGATGCGACGGGTGAGCACAGTGGTCTTGCCCGAACCGGCGGCGGCGATGATCGCAAGGGGAGATGCAGCCACGGTGACGGCTGCGCGTTGATCCGCGTCAAGACCGAGTAGCAGTTCCTCCACGTTCACCCGGCCACGTTACGTCGCTGAGCAGGGTTTGCGCTTCACGTATAGTGGCCCGCATGGCGTATCCGAAGAAGCATCTGAATCCGAATGAAACGGTGGTCCTCGATCTGCAGCCACATTGGTGGTTCTTTGCTGGGTCAGCGTCGACGCTGGCGTTGTGCGTCATCGTCGGCTTGGTGGTCACCGGTCAGCTCGAGCCCGGCACGGGCCGCAAGTTCTTGATGTATGTCATCACGGCCGCCATCGTGCTCTCGGCAGTGTGGCTGTTGCAGCGTTTTGTGAAGTGGCGCACCACCAACTTCGTGATCACCAGCGACCGCGTCATCTTTCGCGAGGGCATGATCGCCAAGCGCGGCGTCGAGATCCCGCTCGGCCGCGTGAACAACATCAACTTCAACCAGACGATCTTCGAGCGCATCATCGGTGCGGGCGACCTACTCATTGAGTCAGGCGGCGAAGATGGCCAACAGCGCTTCACCGACATCAGCCATCCGCAGGCGGTTCAGAACTTGTTGCATGCTCAGGTCGAGGCCAAAGCGGCCCGCACGATGGGATTCACCCCGCCATCGGCATTGCCGTTCGACATCGCTGGCCAGTTAGAAAAGCTCGAGGGTTTACTCGACCGCGGTGCCCTGTCGCAAGACGAGTTCGATGCGCAAAAGGCGCGGCTACTTCGCGACTGATTCGTAGCCGACGAACGCACCGTTCTCGTCGCGCACCATCGCCTGAGTGCCAATCACGGCGGCTCGATCGATGGGCCCGTACACATGCGGAAACTGTGGAGCGAGTGCCTGACCCGTATCGCTGATATGTGCGGGGGCTTCCCACACGCACCGGCTCGTGAGTCGATCGGTGTCGACATGGGTAACGATGAACGCTCCGGGCAGCGACGTATAAAACGCGTTCGCTACCAGCAACATCACGCGCGGCTCGTCGGTGCAATGGATGAACCCTTCGGTGTCAAGCGATGCGTTCGTGATTGGTTCGCCATCGGCGAGAGCCGACCACGCAGCGGCTGGCATGAGATGAAGCACTACGGCCATGTGTCGTTTCCTTATGTTCGGTCGATGGTGGCACCGTCTACGGCGCGAACCACCCAACCTGTGGTTGTGGACCCCGGTGCAGCGAGGGCAACAATGCAGCCGCCGAACCCGCCCCCGGTCATTCGTGCTCCGTATACGCCAGGCGTGGCGCAAATCTGCCGCACGGCTTCGTCCACTGCTGGGGTGCTGGTTTCGTAGTTGTCGCGGAGGCTGTGATGGCTTTCGATCATGAGCCGCCCCGCGGTTGCGAGGTCGTTCGTGCGTAGCGCGATTGCGAAGTCGCGCACGCGTTGGTTCTCGCTGACAACGTGGCGAGCGCGGCGCTGAATCAACGGGTCGTCGATGGCGGCTACGAGGGCAAGTGTTGCGAGCCGCAGTGGGCCGATGAGTTGTTCGGCGCGTTCGCACTCGGCCACGCGTCGGGCGTATTCGCTGCCGGCCAATGTGCGGTGGGCGACAAACTGCACGATGATGTCGGCATTGTGCGGCACTGGCACGGCCTCGATTTCGAGGGTGTGGCAATCGATGAGCAATGCGTGGTTGGCCACGCCGGCTGCAATGCAGAGTTGGTCCATGATTCCGCATGGCACCCCGCTGGCGCGGTGCTCGGCGCGCCGCGCCAACTGAGCGAGGTTGGCAGCGGTGCCGTGAAACCCAAGCGCGAGAGCCGCCGCGACTTCAAGCGCTGCGCTGCTTGATAGGCCTGCGCCTACGGGAATGGTTGTGGTGACGTGGCCGTCGATCGGCATCGCAGCCGCCCCAAGCTCGGCTGCGACACCCGCAACGTAACGTCCCCAACGCGGCTCAACCGTGGCCGGGTTCTCAACAGGCAACGTGATGTTGACGGGGTCTGGTTCGTCGGCCGAGGTGAGCGTGATGGCGCTCTCGCCGGGCGAGCCTTCGATAACTGTCCAACGATCGATGGTCATCGGCAGCACCAAGCCGCCGGTGTAGTCGGTGTGATCGCCGATGAGGTTCACCCGCCCTGGGGCGCGAGCAACGAAGTGGTTGGTCATGCCAACTTGAGGGCGACGCTGAGACGCTCGAGAGCATCGAGGTCGAACGGTGCGCGCAGCGCGATGTTTACCTGATTGGCGCCAGCCTCGATGTACTGACCGATGCGGTCGAGCACCTGCTCGTCGCTGCCCGTAAGGCAACCGTTGCGCACGGCATTGGCAAGGTGACCGAATTGTGCATTCAGACTCTCTTCGGTCCACGCCAGACCTACGTTGATTGCGCAACTGATGTCGTCGGGGTTGCGGCCAACCGCGGCGCAATGCTCGTGAAGTACGCCCCGCTTGCGAGCGAATTCTTCAGGCGATACGAACGGCACGTTCCAGCCGTCGGCGTACTTCGCAGTGATCTTGAGCGTGCGCTTCTCGCCGCCGCCGCCTACCCAAATGGGCATCTTGTCTTGAACGGGCCGAGGCTCGTTGCGTGCATCGCGCGTGGTGAAGTACTTGCCCTCAAAGTTCGACGCCTCGGTGTGCAGCATGCCGCGCAACACTTGGATTCCTTCTTCGAGTTGGTCCATGCGGACTTTCACTTCGGGGAACTCGATGCCGTATGCGTTGTATTCGACCTGCGCCCAACCGGCGCCAATACCCATCTCGGCGCGACCGTTGCTGAGGTGATCGATGGTGGTGATTGCTTTGGCGAGAATCGCGGGGTGGCGATAGCCAATGGAGTACACCAGCGAGCCGATGCGCACCCGCGAGGTCTCGCACGCCAACGCTGCATGCATAGCAACTGCTTCAAGACACTCGGCGTCGTCGGGCTTGCCGGTGGCGCCGTAGAAGTGATCCCAGATCGAGATCCACCCGTATCCGAGCGATTCAATACGCCGCCACGAAGCGCGCAGATCGTCGCTGCTGATGTTTTGTAGGCCTGTGTGCACCCCGAAAATCGTCATGGCGCAACCGTAGTCGGTCGTCCGTGTTGACCGATGAGCCGCTCGCACACGAGACTCGCTGCATGCCAAAAGCCGTTGTCAACAACATCGCTGCTACCAACGAGCCAGTCGAACTCGAATACGAGATCATCGGGTCGTTAAAAGATCCGGCGATGTTGCTCATCATGGGCTTCGGCGCACAACTCACGCTGTGGCCCGATGGCTTTTGCGAGATGCTTGCCAATCGTGGCTATTGCGTGATTCGTTTCGACAATCGTGACTGCGGTCTCAGCACCAAACTCGATGGTGTCGAGATCGACATGGCCGGTGTGATGATGGCAGCGCTCGGAGGCCAGCCCGATCTGTTGCCGCCAGTGCCGTACACGTTGTCCGACATGGCCGCCGATGCGGTTGGTCTGCTGAGCGCGCTCGGATTCTCCGGGGCGCACATCGTTGGTGCATCGATGGGTGGCATGATCGCACAGACCGTGGCTATCGAATATCCGCAGCACACGCACTCGCTCACCTCGATCATGTCAAACACGGGCGAGTCCGATGTTGGCATGCCGCTGCCCGAGGCAGGCGCAGTGCTGCTGGCCGAACCGCCCAGCGATCGTCAGGGATACATCGATGCATCGGTGGCCTCAATGATCTGGCAGTCGAAGCGCTATGCAGACGCCAACGAAGTGCGGGCTCAGGCCGCGCGCTCGTACGATCGCAGTTTCTATCCAGAAGGCAGCGCCCGACACTTAGGGGCAATCGCCGCTAGCGGATCACGCGCCGAGATGCTGCCGCACCTCACCATGCCCACGTTGGTGGTGCATGGCCGCGACGACGCGTTGCTGCCTCCCGAAGGTGGTGTGCGCACCGCAGCGTTGATCCCCGGCGCCAACCTGTTCTTGGTTGCAGACATGGGTCACGATTTCCCTACACCGTTGTGGCCGGTGATCGCCGATGCGATTGTTGCCAACGCCAATCGCTAACTGTTCCCCTCTCTTCTTCTCGTCCACTTCACAGGAGTTATCAACATGTCAGGTCCATTGAGCGGCTATCGCATCATCGAAATCGCCGGTATTGGCCCAGGTCCATTCGCGGCGATGATGCTCAGCGATATGGGTGCCGAAGTCATCCGCGTTGAGCGCGCGCAGGCTGTGCGACCGGGTGGCGGCCCCAACCTCGATGTCATGCAACGCAACCGCCGCAACATTGCGATCGACCTCAAGAACCCCGAAGGCGTCGAGACGCTCATGCGTCTCATCGAGAGTGCTGATGCGCTTATCGAAGGCTTCCGCCCAGGCGTCATGGAGCGTCTTGGTATCGGCCCCGATGCCTGCCTCGCCCGCAACCCCAAGCTGGTGTTCGGCCGCATGACCGGTTGGGGTCAAGAAGGTCCCTACGCATTGGCTGCTGGCCACGACATCAACTACATCTCCCTCGCCGGAGCATTGGCTCATTTCAGTCGCGCAGGCGAAGCGCCAGTGCCTCCACTCAACATGGTTGGCGACTTTGGTGGCGGCGGTATGTTCCTCGCGTATGGCGTGGTGTGCGCGTTACTCGAGGCGCAGCGCAGCGGTGCTGGCCAAGTTGTCGATACCGCAATGGTCGACGGTGCAGCAGTGTTGATGAGCATGTTCTGGGGATTCAAGAACATGGGCGCATTCAACGAAGATGCACCCGGCACCAACCTGCTCGACACCGGTGCTCATTTCTACGATGTGTACAAGTGCAGCGACGACAAGTACATCTCCATCGGCTCGATCGAGACGCAGTTTTACGCCGAACTGTTGGCCCTCACCGGACTGTCCGACGATCCCGAATTCACGCAGCAGCACAACACCGCGAACTGGCCACACCTCAAGGGCCGCTTGACCGAGTTGTTTGCCACCAAGTCACGCGACGAATGGTGCGCGCTGATGGAGCACACCGATGTGTGCTTCGCCCCAGTGCTCACTATGAGCGAAGCCGCGAAGCATCCTCACAACGTCGAGCGTGGCACCTTCATCGAGGTCGACGGCGTCATGCAGGCTGCACCGGCCCCTCGGTTCAGCCGCACCAAGGCCGAGGTGTCAATGCCGCCAGCGCGCGCTGGCGAGCACACCCGTGAAGTGCTTGCCGATTGGGGTATTGGTGCCACCGACATCGACACATTGTTTGCGTCAGGCGCGATCAAGTAATGGGAACACTCGTCTGCTTTCACGCTCACCCCGACGACGAAACCATCTCCACAGGCGGCAGCATTGCCAGAGCCGTGGCCGAGGGTCATCGTGTCGTGCTTGTGGTGGCTACCAATGGCGATTTCGGTGAGGTGCCCGACGATCTTGCTCCGGGCGAGACACTGGTGCATCGCCGTCAGAGCGAAGCGGCCAAGTCGGCCGAGGCACTTGGCGTGCATCGACTCGAATGGCTTGGTTACAAAGACAGCGGCATGACCGGGTGGGAACAGAACACCGACCCGGAGTCATTTCTGCTCGCCGATCTCGAAGAAGCTTCCGAGCGGTTGGCCACCATTTTGCGCGACGAGTCAGCCGATGTGATGACCACCTACGACTGGCACGGAAACTACGGCCACCCCGATCACATCAAGGTGCACCAGGTTGGTCATCGTGCCGCCGAACTCGCCGGCACGCCCGCCGTGTTCGAAGCAACCATGAACCGCGATCACATTGTGCGCGTGATGAGCATGGCCAGCGAGATGGGCGTCGCCAACGGCGACGACAACGACGACGATTTCGATCCCTCTGGTCCCGCCGACGACGGCAATCCCTTTGGCATGTCTGAGCACGAGCTCACTCACGCTGTAGATGTCACGGCGTTTATCGCTCAAAAGCGGGCGAGCATGCGTTGCCACGCCAGCCAGATCACCGACACCAGCTTCTTTTTGCAGCTCCCCGACGAGGCCTTTGCGGTTGCGTTCGGCACTGAGTGGTACATCCGCAAGGGCGCCCCAGCCGGTGTGCGCCCAGGCTGGCTGTTCGAGTAGCCGATGCCGCGCCTCTATCTCGTACGACATGGTCGCGCCGCTGCTGGCTGGAACGTAGACCCCGATCCGGGTCTCGACGATCTCGGCGTGCAGCAAGCCAATGCGATGGCCGATGTGTTAGCCCCGCTGGGGCCGCTGGCGTTGGTGTCGAGCCCACTGCTGCGGTGTCAGCAAACCGCTGGCGCGCTCGCTCAGCGGTGGTCAACTTCGGCTGTCATCGAGCCCGCAGTTGCCGAGATTCCATCGCCTCATGGTGTTCCCATGACCGAGCGCGTCGAGTGGCTTCGCATCACGATGAGCGGCACCTGGAGCGTGCTCGAGCCGCGGTATACAGCGTTTCGCGACGGCGTGGTTGCGTGTCTCGCGGCGATGACAACCGACACCGTTGTGTCGAGTCATTTCATCGCGATCAATGCCGCCATCGGTGCGGCGTGTGACGACGATCGCGTCGTCATTCGCAGCCTCGACAACTGTTCGATCACTGTCGTCGATGTCGTCGATGGCCAACTGCACTTGGTCGAGGGCGGCCACGAGGCCGACACGCTGATTCGCTAAGTGAAGTAGTGGCGCGAGTTTGGTCGCTCGAACGGGCAAACTCTGCACATGAGAAATCGTCATCTCCCAGTGTTTCTGGCAGCGTGCGTATCGACATCGATGATGTTGGCGGCGTGCGGAAGTTCTTCTAGCGATTCGCCCGGCTCGTCGCTCGGCGAAACCACTACCGACGTGTCCACACCGGTCGATGCGTCGAGCACGACCTCAGTGGTCGAGACATCCACCACGGTTGTCGATGCCAGCAGCACAACCTTCGCTGCGGCCACCACGGTGCCCGTCGGCGCCTCGATCACGCTTCGCACCGACGGCGTTGGCGATGCGCTGTTCGGAGCCGAACCCGAAGGCGTGATTGCATACCTTCGAGGCCTTCTCGGGCCGCCAAGCACCGACTCTGGTTGGGTGTCAGCGGTGCAACGCACATGCCCGGGCACCGAGGTGCGCAATGTCACCTGGGGCGATCTGGCGCTGCTGTTCGGCGACCAGAGCAACGTGTCTACGTTGCGTCGTCACTTCTTCGCATGGTCGTATGGCCCTCCTGCCGGCGAGGTCATCGCGCCGTTTGGCTTGGTCACCGCAGCACCAGCGCTCATTGGTATTGGCTCCACGGTGTCGCAATTGCGCGCCGCGTATCCATCTGCGGTGATCTTTGCCGGTGACGAACTCGTGGGTCCGTGGGCCAAGATCTCTGAAGGTCTCGTGGCGTATCTCACCAACACTGGCCCTGCTGGCGTGGTCACCAGTTTCGTTGGCGGCACCGGCTGCGGTGAGTAACGCCACCGACACAGCCTCGCAGTTGACACAGTGACTAGGCTGACCACACTGTTCGCATCGGAGGTACTGCCATGAAACGAATGCTGCCTGTTACCGAATTGGCACGTGACTCACGCTTCCAGCGCGTGTCGCTCGAAACCACTGTTTTCGATCCCCGCAACCTCAGCCCATCGGCTCAGATCAACGGAATCGCCCCTACGTACGTGAACGCCAGCGACAACGCTCGCGGACTCATGCACGGCATCTTTGTTGGCGAGATTCAAGCGCTCGAGGGAGCTGGTCGCACGTGCTTCGATTTCGAGACCGGTACCGGTCGCGAGCAGGCGCCGTTTGCGATGAAGCTCGACATGGCTCGCCAGTGTTGGGACGAAGCCCGTCACGTCGAGATCAGCTGCAAGCTCAGCGAGCACATGGGTAGCGAGATCGGCGAGTTCGGCGAGGGCACCGTGCTCTACGAAGCCGCATGTAACGCCGACCCGGTGTTGCGCCTTACCGGCGTGAACCGTGCGCTCGAAGGCTTGGCCATCGACGTGTTCACCACCATGAAGAACTTCGGCACCACGCTCGATGATCCAGTAATGCAGTTCTGCGAAGACTGGATGCTCGCCGACGAAGTGACCCACGTGAAGATGGGCAGCGATTGGCTGCGCAAGCTCACCGCCGATGATCCACAGCGCCTCAAGGACGCCCTCGAGTTTCAGCGTGCTGTCGACAAGCTGTTCAGCTTCGGTGGTTTCCGTGGCGAGAGCGACGAGCACCCGGTGCACCTCGCCCGCAACTTCCGTCGTCTCGCAGGTTTCGACGACGCCGAAATCGCCGACCTCGTTGAGATCGCGGCGCAGGCCTACACCGAGGCACAAGAGCAACAGCAACTTCGAGCTACTGCATCGGCCGCCAGCGCCGTTGCGAGCTGATCGTCTTCCCGGGCGGCGATTGTTCTGATTGGCTTACTGTTACGCGACCTCCACGCAAACTGGGCATGGTTCGTCATCGTTGGAAATGGGTTAGCGGGCATCTGGTCGCTGGCCGCTCATAAGTACACGGCGTTGCGCACGCGCGCGCTGTGGTGGTTCATCGGCATTGTCCAAATTGGCATCTTCGTCCAGGTCGCAATGGGCGTCGCCTTGGTGAACAAGTACAAGTACAACTTCCCGAAGTTCCACGCGTTCTACGGGTTTGTGGCCATCATCGCGGTGGCCATCATCTATAGCTACCGCCCACAACTCAAGGGCAAGACCTACCTGCTGTACGGCGGTGGGGGACTGTTCTTGATGGGCCTGGGTATCCGGGCCATGCTTGTTGGCTAGGCGCTTGCGAGGCCAGCTTCGAGCGTGTCGAGTGCCGTGCCCAGCTGAGCTGGCAACGCAGCGCCGAACTGGGCAAAGTGGCCGCGGATCTGTGGGATCGCTGCAGTCCAGCCCGCTGAGTCGACCGACAACAGCTGGTTGAGATCGTCGTGAGCGATGTCGAGACCATTGAGGTCGAGGCCATCAGCAGTGGGCAGGTAGCCAATTGGGGTCTGCACAGCGTCGACTGAACCGTCGATGCGTTCGAACACCCACTTGAGCACACGGCTGTTTTCGCCGTAGCCAGGCCACAGGAAGCGGCCGTCTTCGTCGCGGCGGAACCAGTTGACGAAGAAGATCTTGGGCAACTTCGATGCGTCGGTGCTGGCGCCAACCTTGAGCCAATGACCGAAGTAGTCGCCCATGTTGTAGCCGCAGAAGGGCAGCATGGCCATTGGGTCGAAGCGAAGCTGTCCAACGGCACCAGCGGCTGCTGCAGTGGTCTCTGAGGCCATGATCGAGCCAAGGAACACGCCGTGGTCCCAGTCGAATGCCTGAGCAACCAATGGCACGGTGGTGCGACGGCGGCCGCCGAACAAAATTGCCGAGATCGGCACGCCAGCTGGATCTTCCCACTCGGGGGCGATCGAGGGGCACTGCGCTGCAGGGGCGGTGAAACGAGCATTCGGATGGGCGGCAGGCGTGGTGGACTCAGGGGTCCAGGTCTGGCCGCGCCAATCGGTGGCGCGAGCTGGCGACGTATCGCTCATGCCTTCCCACCACACATCGCCTTCGCTGGTGAGCGCAGTGTTGGTGAAGATGCTGTTACCCCACAGGGTCTCCATCGCATTGGCGTTGGTGTCGTAGCCGGTGCCCGGTGCCACGCCAAAGAAGCCGGCTTCTGGGTTGATGGCGTAGAGGCGGCCGTCGGCGCCGTACTTCATCCAGCAGATGTCGTCGCCGATTGTCTCGGCCTTCCAACCTGGAATGGTTGGCACAAGCATGGCGAGGTTTGTCTTGCCGCACGCCGAAGGGAACGCAGCGGCGATGTACTTGGCTTCGCCCGCTGGGTTGGTGAGCTTGAGGATGAGCATGTGCTCGGCGAGCCAACCGGCATCGCGAGCCATCACCGAGGCGATGCGCAATGCGAAGCACTTCTTGCCGAGCAGTGCGTTGCCGCCGTAGCCCGAACCGAACGACCAGATGTCGCGGGTCTCGGGGAAGTGAACGATGTACTTGTTGTCAGGGTTGCATGGCCACGACGAATCGATGTCGCCGGGTGCGAGTGGGGCGCCAACCGAGTGCACGCATGGCACCCAATCGCTGCTGCCGAGTGCGTCGAGTGCGCCCTGGCCCATACGGGTCATGATGCGCATGTTGGCGGCTACGTAGGGGGAGTCGCTGAGCTGCACGCCAATGTGCGCAATGGGTGAGCCGAGCGGACCCATGCTGAACGGCACCACATACATGGTGCGGCCCTTCATCGCGCCGGTGAACAGCGTGGTCATCTCGACGCGCATTTCGGCAGGGTCGCGCCAGTTGTTGTTGGGGCCGGCGTCGGCTGGATTGGCCGAGCAGATGAACGTGCGGTCTTCGACTCGGGCAACGTCGCCCGGATCGCTGTGCGCCCAATAACTGTTGGGACGCTTGGCTTCGTCGAGCTTGGTGAATGTGCCGCCGTCGACCAGTGTCTGGCACAAGCGCTCGTATTCATCGGCGCTGCCGTCGCACCAGTAGACGCTGTCGGGCTGGAGGATTTCGGCCCAGTCATTGACCCACTGATGAAGACGCGTGTTGTTACTCGTACCGCTCATTGAAGAAGTCTCCTTGGTGGCGCGCACTCGCGCCAAAAGTAAACGGGAGAAAAAATGTAAAGCCCCGATCAGCGATGATCGGGGGTACCCATATCGACTTCGCTGCCGAGGCTCAGCGCTGTTGCGCGGCCATCGGAATCGAGCGAAAACACCACGCGCTGCCCCTGACGAAGCATGCGGAAGATTGACCCCTGCAGCGCGTTCGCTGCGAGGTCGTAGTCATTCAGGTTGGTGTCGCAGATGACGACGCCGTCACCGCTGCCAGGATCGTAGGACTTGATGACGCCCTGCATGACGGTGGCGCCTCAGCCGGCCTTGACGACTTTGCCCGATTTGATGCAACCGGTGCACACGTTCATGCGCGTGGGGGTTTTACCGACGAGGGCGCGAACCCGCTGGATGTTTGGATTCCAACGGCGCTTGGTGCGACGGTGGGAGTGCGACACGGACATGCCCCATGAAGGGCCCTTGCCACATAATTCACATACTGCTGCCATGAGGGTTTCTCTTTCCCAGAAGGGTCTAACGAGTCGTCAAAGGCTATCAGCGCGTTACGAATCTCCAACAAGCGATCGAAGCGATGGGCGACAGGTTCTGTACTATGCGGTACGTGCCCACCCTAGAACGGCTCTCGGCGGATGCCCTGCGCAACACCGTGATTACATTCCGCGACGCTATGAAAGCCCATTCAGCCGGCATCAACCGGCTCAATGTGTATCCCGTGCCCGATGGCGACACGGGTACAAACATGGCTCGCACCCTCGATGCAGTAGTCGCCGAGCTCGAAAGCAGCGACCCCGAACTCGGGCCAACGTGTACTGCCATCAGCCACGGATCATTGATGGGAGCCCGCGGAAACAGCGGCGTCATTCTCAGTCAGATCCTGCGCGGCATAGCCAACACCATGAAGGAGGCCAGTGATGGCACTGCCTCAAAGGTGGCCGAAGCGCTGAAGAACGCGTCGCTCGCTGCGTACCAAGCAGTGCTCAAGCCCATCGAGGGAACAATCCTCACGGTGGTTCGTGAGTCGGCCGACGCGGCGCAGGCATCTGCTGCCGATGGCGCCTCACTCGTGGTGATGCTTCGGGCGGCTCGCGATGCGGGTCGTTCGGCGCTCGATCGCACACCCGACATGCTGCCCGTGCTGAAAGAAGCCGGGGTCGTCGATGCCGGCGGGGCGGGCTTCATGTTGTTGCTCGACGCAGCGTTGTTTGTGGTCGATGGTGAGCCGTTGCCTGTACCGGCCGAAGTCGGCGACTCGTCGTTCGATCCGTTTGCACTGGTGGCGCATCGCGGCGAAGGCGATGTCAGCGAGTTGCGCTACGAGGTGATGTATTTCATCGACCTACCCGACGAAAACATCGAGCCGTTCAAACAGGCATGGGGACTCATCGGCGACTCAATCGTGGTGGTGGGTGGCGACGGTCTGTGGAACTGTCATGTGCACACCAACGACATCGGTGCCGCCATCGAGGCAGCCATCGATAACGGCGGGCGCCCTCATCAGATTCGGGTCACCGATCTCTTCGAAGAGGTTGCCGAAGAGCACGCTCATCGCGAGGCTGCGCTCAAGGGCGGGTCAGCGGCAAACATGGTTCACCGTGGCGCTAGCGCGGCTGGCATGCCGCCGGTTACCTGTGCAGTTGTGGCCGTGTGCAGTGGCGACGGGCTCTCCGAACTCTTCGACCAACTGCACGTGCAAGGTGTTGTCACGGGCGGCCAAACGCTCAACCCGTCCACCGCCGAACTACTCGCAGCAGTCGAGGCGGTAAACGCCGATCAAGTCATCGTGCTGCCAAACAACAAGAACATCATTCCGGTGGCCGAGCAGCTCAACGCGCTCACCACCAAGACCGTTGTTGTGGTTCCTACGTGCAGCATGCCCGAGGCTCTTGCTGCGTTGGTTGTGTACGACCCCGAAGAATCGGCCGAACACAACGGCGCTGAGATGACCGAAGCAGCAGCGTCGGTGGCAACTGGCGAAGTCACCCAAGCGGTGCGCGACACCAACAGCGACGCTGGCCAGATCACCGTTGGCGACTGGATCGGCATCGTTCGCGGCGACGGCATTGTGTGTGTGGCCGGTTCGGTGATCTCTGCCTCCACAGCGCTGCTCGAGAACCTCATCACGCCAGGTCGCGAAATCGTCACCATCATTGAAGGCGCTCAGTCCACCGCTTCGGCGACGGCGGCGTTGCGGGCATGGCTCGCCGACGAGCACGCTGGATTGCAGGTCGAGGTGCACCGCGGCGGGCAGCCGCTGTATCCATATCTGTTCGGGGTTGAGTGACCACCGAGCCCATCACGCTTCGCGAACTGCGAGACATCCCGGTCGAACGACTCAAAGGTGTCGGTGAAAAGAAGCAGGCCGCGCTGAGCGAAATGGGCATCACGTCGGTTCTCGACCTGATCACCAATTATCCGCGGCGCTGGGTCGACCGAACGAACGAGGCTCGGGTCAGCGACCTCGAGGCCGGGCGAGAGGCGTTGGTGCTCGTAACGGTGCGCTCGGTGACCAAGCGCACGATGCGTAATCGCCGCACGATGGTCGAGGCGCAAGTGGGCGACGGGTCGGGTCGCATGCACGTGGTCTTCTTCAACCAGCCGTGGCGCGAACGACAGCTTCGTGAGGGCTTGCAGATTGTGTTGTTCGGCAAGGCCGAGGTGTACCGCGGTGGCTTGCAGATGACGAATCCCATTGTCGATCTCATCGGCGATCGAACCGGTCGCATCGTGGCGATTTATCCGCAGAGCGAAAAGGTTCAGCTCAGTACTTGGGAGATTGCTGGATGGGTCGAAAACGCGCTCGACCGGTGTGCAGCGCGCGGCTTCGGTGATCCGTTGCCGGCATCGATTCGAAACGAGTTTGGGCTCATCGATCGAACCATCGCGATGCGTCAGATTCATCTCCCCGAGACCATCGGCGAGAAAGAACAAGCGCGTCGCCGACTCGCGTTCGACGAACTGTTTCGTGTGCAAGCAGTGTTGGTGATGCGCAAGCGCGCCTTCGAGCGCGAACAGCGCGGCATTCGCCACGAGACCGACAGCGAGTTAGTTCGGCGCTTCCATGCTCAGTTGCCGTACGACCTCACTGGCGCTCAGCAGCGCGCGATTGGTGAGATCGAGGTCGACCTGTGCGGCCCTCATCCGATGCATCGACTACTGCAGGGCGACGTCGGTTCGGGCAAGACGGTGGTTGCGGTGTCCGCGATGTTGTGTGCTGTGCAGGGCGGTCATCAAGGCGCGCTCATGGCGCCAACCGAGGTGCTTGCCGAGCAACACGCAACGGGCGTTCGGCGGCTCCTTGAGGGCCTCCGTGTGCCCGATCCCGACAACCTGTTTGGTGAGCGCGCTCTCAACGTGCAGCTGCTCACCAACCGAATCAGCGGCCAAGACCGCAAAGACGTGATGGCCGGTCTCGCCGACGGCACGGTCGACATCATCATTGGCACTCACGCTCTGATCCAGGACGCGGTGGCGTTTCACAGCCTTGGAGTCGTGGTTGTCGACGAGCAGCATCGCTTCGGTGTCGAGCAGCGCGCGGCGCTGCGAACCAAGGGTGCTGGTGACGTCGTTCCCGACGTGCTCGTGATGACGGCAACACCAATTCCGCGCACCGCGGCAATGACCGTGTACGGCGATCTCGATGTGAGCGTGCTCGACGAACTGCCGCCGGGGCGCACCCCCATCGTCACCCATTGGGCCAATGGTCAACTGATGGAGTTGGCGGCGTGGTCCGACGTGCGTGAGGCCGTCAGCGAAGGCCGCCAGGCGTATGTGGTGTGTCCGCTCATCGACGAGAGCGAGAAGCTTGAGGTTGCATCCGCGCAGGAGACATTCGAGCGTTTGATGCATCAAGACCTCAAGGGGTTACGCATCGGCTTGTTGCACGGGCGAATGTCGTCGGCCGAAAAAGAACAAGTGATGAACGCCTTTCGAGCGGTCGAACTCGACGTGTTGGTTGCAACCACTGTGATCGAGGTTGGTGTCGATGTACCCAACGCCACCGTCATGGTCATTCTCGACGCAGACCGATTCGGTATTGCCCAACTGCACCAGCTCCGCGGTCGTGTTGGCCGCGGGCAGCATGCGTCGTTGTGTTGGCTGGTCACCAGCGACCTCGAGGACACTAACCCGCGCATTGAGGCGCTCGTTGCAACGACAAACGGTTTCGAGCTCGCCGAAGTCGACCTCGATCTGCGCGGCGAAGGCACGCTGATGAACACCATGCAAAAGGGCCGAAGCGATTTGAAGTTGGCCTCGTTGCGTCGCGATCGCGAGTTGGTTGGCTTGGCTCGCCAGGCTGCGTTCGCCATCATCGACGCTGACCCGTTGCTCGCTGCGCACCCGTTGGTTCTCGATGAAGTTCGGCTGCTGTTGAGCGCCGAAGACGAAGAATTTTTGTTCAAGAGCTAACGCTGGGTCGTAAGTCGTACGACCCTTGGGAGGTGTGGCGTAGCCCATTTGGCTCATTAACAAACCTTGGATTGACGACTACTTGACTGGGTGCGATTGTCGTCTCACAACACCGAATCCTTAGGGGAAATTCGGATTTTTCGGGGGATAGTCATGTTGCCAAGTACCGCTCGCCGCTACGACGGGAGAAGCCTACGGTTGCGCGTTATGCACGCTGGAGCGGCCTCGCTGCTGGCGTTGGCGCCAGTCGTTATTGCCGGCCTTACTGGCTCGGGTGGTGCCTCGGCGACCAGTGCATCGAAGATCGATACCGACGGCGATCGCATCCCCAACCAGTTGGACGCAGACATTGACAACGACGATATTGCTAATGGCTCCGACGACGACGTCGACGGCGATGGCATCGCGAACGCAACTGACCTCGACGTTGATGCCGACAGCTTGCTCAATGGGTCGAAGAAGGAAAAGGACATCGATAGCGACGGCGCGCTGAATGGCGCTGACTCCGACATGGACGCTGACGGCGCTTCGAACGGCAGCGACGATGACACCGATGGCGATGGCTCATCCAATGGCAGCGACGCAGATGTAGATGGCGACGGCGTCAAGAACGGCAGCGACGGCGACGTCGACAGTGATGGATTGTTGAACTCGGTAGACCCCGACATCGATGCTGACGGCGTTTCGAACGGCAGCGACGATGACACCGATGGCGATGGCCTGTCGAACTCGGACACCAATGAACGAGACATCGATGGCGACCGCATCCTGGACAAGTCAGACCCAGACGTCGACGGTGATGGCATCGCGAACTCAAGCGACTCCGATGTCGACGGCGACAGCCTTTCGAACGGTGGCGACGACGACATCGATGGTGACGGTGCGCTGAATAGTGCCACGGGCGAGAAGGACATCGATGGCGATGGCGTGCTCGACGGAAACGACAGCGATGTCGACGGTGACGGGGTGTTCAACGGCAGCGACAGCGATGTCGATGGCGATAGCACCGCCAATGGCAGCGACGACGACGTCGATGGTGATGGCCTGTCAAACGGGTCGAAGAAGGAAGACGACATCGACGGCGACGGCAAGTCAGACAGCGTCGACGACGATTCTGACGGCGACGGAG
>JAPKZR010000105.1 GCA_026393695.1 Actinomycetota bacterium | reverse complement strand
CCTCGGGCGTGATGAGATTCAGCGCGCCGCGTTGATCGTCTTCGCCCCAGCGTCCCCAGTTGTTACCCACGGCAGTACTCCTTGCGTCGAATCGGTGTCGATTTCTCAACCGGCTTGTTTCGTATCACATGTCGGCGGGGCCGCAAGCTACCGTCGGTCTCTATGAACAATCAGTCGACACTCAGCGGCGGCCTGCAGGGCTACTCGATCCTTATCACTGGCGGAGGCACCGGAATCGGTAGGGCATGCGCCGAACGCCTCGCGGCCGACGGCGCCGCCGTCACCATCTGCGGCCGCACCGAAGCCACACTCGCCTCAGCCGCTGCCGTGGTTGCTGCCGCAGCAGCAGCCTCCGGCCACGGTGGCAGCGCTCACTATGTAGCCGGCGACGTCACCAACGAAGACGATGTGCAACGCATCGTTGCCGCCGCGCTTGTGCCAACCGGCGCGCTCAACGGTTGCATCGCCAACGCTGGCGGCGCCGCTGGCCTCGGGCCGTACCACCTACAAGACACCGCCCAGTTCATCAGCACCCTGCACCTCAACGTGTTGGGCACCATGTTGAGCCTCAAGCACACCGTGCCTCACATGGTCGCCGCTGGCGGCGGTTCGTTCATCGGCATGTCGTCGATTGCCGGCTACGTGACTCATCCTCACTTCGGTGCCTACACCGTGTCGAAGGCCGCGATCGAACAGATGATGCGCAATGCGGCCGACGAATACGGCGCGGTCAACGTTCGTTGCAACTCGATCCGCCCAGGCTTCATCGCCACCGAACTGATGGACGCGATTCCACGTGACAGCGAGGTGTATCGCAGCTACACCGACAACACCCCAATGGGCGATGTCGGCCAGCCCGAAGATGTGGCTTCGCTGGCGCGGTTCCTCATCGGACCCGATGCGCGTTGGATCACCGGCGTGTCTATTGCCGTAGATGGCGGCATGGGTCTGCGCCGCGGACCCGACTACTCGCCATTCCTCGAGCCATTCCTCGGCGCCGATGTGATGTTGGCGAAGAAGCCGTTCGAACCCTAAGCCGCACTTGGCGACGTCGCGGCGTTAGCCGTGGGCGCCGCCATCGATGCGTACCGACGTGGCCGTGATGTAGCGACCATCGTCGCTCGCCAACATCGCGATGACACCGGCGACATCGGCCGGTGAGCCCATGCCGTTGCCGATGATTGGCGACATCTTTGTGAACAGCGACCAATCGGCGTTGCGAGGCATCATGCCTGGCACCGACTCGGTGATGCCGCTGGTAATGCCGCCCGGCGCAACGGCAACTGCGCGTAAACCCTGCTTGCTGTACTCGACTGCGAGGGTGTGAGTGAGCGCGTCGACGCCACCCTTGCTGGCGGCGTAGGCAGCCATGTACGGATGGGCAAACGAGGCCGAGGTGGAACTGAAGTTGACGATGACTCCCCGGCCGCAGGCCAGCAACGCCGGTAGCGCTGCGCGTGTCATCAAGAACGTGCCCGTGAGGTTGATGTTGATGACTTGGTTCCACATGTCGAGCGTGCACTCGTGCGTGTGAGCAGCGCGCATCACGCCCGCTGCGTTGACCAAAACCTCGAGCCCACCAAGGTCTTCGACGACCGCTGCGACGGCAACATTGACCGCTGCTTCGTTCGAGATATCGAGCACGCCAGTGGTTAGGCGATGGGCAGTGTTCGATGCAGCAGCCATCTCACGCGTTGCGTCAAGGCCCTCGGCATTGACGTCGACGGCGTGCACAGTGCCGCCCTCATCGAGCAACCGCAACACGGTGCCCTGCCCAATACCTGATCCGCCGCCAGTAACGATGACCCGTCGATCTACAAACCTGTTCACTGTTTCCTCCCCAATCACCGAATTTGCCAACCGTAGCCAGACCGGCCCGCGGGCGACTAGTGCTGCGGCGGCAAGCCCTTCGTGACCTCAGAGATCTCAACGCCGTTCAGCACGCCGCGACCGGTGTCGAGCAGAAATCGTTCGACGCTGAACGTGGCGTCGACTCGATAGGTGTCTGCCTTCGGGTCACTTGAGGCAACTGTTCCTTGATACGCAATCTGTGTGGTGTCGGAGCGGATGATGCTGAAGCCGTGATGCCCGAGCCCACCCGACGCCGGCAATCCAGTGCGCGTGGGCAGCGACGCGATCAGCTGATCGAGCGCTTCGGCCTGCTCGGCGGTGAGTTGCCATTGAGGATCGGCGCGGCCCGAGTAGATGCCAAGCTCAATGCGCGTTGGTGCTGGCGCACTCGACGTTGTGGTGCCAACGTCAGAAACACTCTGGCTCGAGCACGCAGCGAACAGCACCGCGATGACCAAACACGCTGGGGCGCTCAGCCAGCGGCTCATTCGCCAGCAACCCGTACGGCTGGGTTCTGCCGATAGAAACCAGCGAGCACCGCGTAGAGTTCCGGCTTTTCTGCACGCATCTCTACCGGTCGACAAAAGAAGATCTCGGATACGACGGCGAAGAACTCACCAGGGTTCACCGCCCCATACTCACGGATGAGCGGCCCCGAGGTCTCGTCCTTGAGGGCTTCGTATTCGCGGGTGCAGACATCGATCCACTGTTTACGGCTTGCTGAGTCGGGCAGCGGAGGCATGCCGTCGACGGTGCCATCAAGCATGTCGAGTTTGTGGGCGAACTCATGGAACACAACGTTGTTGCCGTACTCGGGATAACGCGCTTCGCGACGAACCGCATCCCACGCAACAACCACGGGTCCTTCGTATTGCGCCTGCCCTTGGATAGGGAACGGACCGCTTTGGAACACGCCGGAGTTGTCGGTGACCCGCGGGCCGTCGATGACCATCGTGGTTGGGTGAACGATGATCGTGCCGACACCGCGGTAATAGTCGGCAGGCAACTCGAGCACCAACAGACACGCTTGCGCGGCGATGAGCACAATCATCTCTTCGACAAGCTGAAACCCTTGTGCTGCTTCCCACCGTTTGCTGGCCACGAACTCTTGGATCATTGGCTCAAGGCGGCTTCGTTCGTCGAGTGTGAGCGAATGCCATCCGGCCCACGACATTGCCAAGATACGGCGCCACTCGGCCGGAAACGGGCGCTCGGTGGCCTGGCGATATTGCCGTTGACGTTTGCTCTCGAACCGCACAACCAGTCTCCGTTCGCCCAAGGGACGACGCCATTATGTCTCAGCTTCGCGACGTTCGTTCACCAATCCCACGCGCCGCCATCGAGGCCGCACACTTCGAGCCCCATCGATGAGATGAGGTCGAGACTCACGGTGACGCGCCCAGTGAAATCGGATGGGCAGTCGCACATCGCGAGTACACCTTCGACCATTTCTTCCATCGACTCAATCTGCTCGGGGCGCAAGGTGGCGCCAACAAGAACATCGGCTCCTTCAGTGAGCACAGCGGCACGCGGTTCAACAGTGTTCACGCGGATGCCGGTGCCGTACAGCTCTACGGCGAGACCATTGGTCATTCGGTTCAGCGCCGCCTTCGACGCGCCGTACACGCTGAGCGTGGCGCCTTGCGAGCCGGTGATAAACGGCGGGCCTTCGGTGTGGCGCGCCGTAGCGCTGGACACGTTCACAATCCATCCCTGCCCGGCAGCGCGCATAGCGGGGATAACCGCCTGCGCAAGGTCGAGCGGAGCATGCACGTTGGCTTCGAAGATCAGGCGCCGGCGCTTCAACGAGAACTCGGCAAGCGGGTTATAGATCGCGGCGGCAGCGTTGTTGATGAGAATCTCGATTGGCCCGCCGAGGCCAGCCTCGGCCTCGGGAACGATTCGCGACCGATCGTTTTCGTTGAGCAAGTCGGCGATCACGATCACTGCTTGGGAGCCATAGACGGCCATTCGCGCGGCGGTCTGTTCGAGCGAGCCGCCCAGCTGCGCCGCACCCGCCGCGCCGCGCGCGGTGATGGCAACCAGCGCGCCTTCAGCTGCGAGTCGTTCGGCGATGCCCGCGCCGATACCGCGGCTGGCTCCGGTGACGAGCACTCGTCGGCCTTCGAAACGTTTGTGATCGGCGCTCACGCAATCAACCCTTTGCTCACGAGAAAGTCTGCAACGCACTCACCGATGTAGTGACAGTCGTCGTCATCGAGCGAGTGATTGTTGGGCAGAATCAAACCGTGTTCCATCACCCGATCGGCATTTGGTAGGCCGCTCGCTGGCTGACGGAACGGATGGTTCTTAAACGCTGGTTGACGCGCAGCATTGCCAGTCCAGACCATGCGCGTATCCACTCCCCTACCTTCCATCCACTGCTGAAACTCGGCGCGCCGAATGGCCGGCGAGTTGATGAGAATGGGGAACATGTGCCAGCCGGTTTCGACGTGCGGAGTCAGGCGAGCTGCCGTGAAAAACTCGGGCCACTTCGCGAAGTGCGATGAGATGATCTCGAAGTTGCGTTGACGCCGCGCAAGGTTGTCTCCCAGCTTGTCGAGTTGCACCAAGCCGAAAGCCGCCGACAGCTCGCTGGGCTCAAAGTTCCAGCCGATCTCATCGAAGATGAACAGGTTGTCGTACTCAAGGTCGCCGTCGATCGTTGAAAAGAAGCGCTTCTCAACACCCTTCTTCGAGCCGAACAATTGCAACTCGCTACGACGGCCCCAACGACGCAACATGAGCGCACGGTCGGCCATGTCGTCGTCGTCGAAACAGATCATGCCGCCGGTGCCAGCCGCCGTGATGATGTGCGATAGGGCGAAGCTCGTGAGGCTGATGTCGGCGCGGCTACCCGTGGGCGTACCACGCAGAGTGAGGCCCAGCGCATCGCACGAGTCTTCGATCACGAAGAGATTGTGGCGATTGGCGATCTCGCGAATGGCGTCCCAGTCGGGAGCATTGCCAATGAGGTTCGGCGCCAAAATCGCTCGCGTCTTCGGCCCGATCATCGCT
>JAPKZR010000095.1 GCA_026393695.1 Actinomycetota bacterium | reverse complement strand
TGCGCCTCGAATTGATTCGCCCGGCACTCGCCGCGCTCGAGGCCAAATTGGGCGGGTCGCAGCGCTATTTCGAGGTCAACGCCACCCCCACCTTGGTCAACCTTTTCGTGGCCAACAGCGACAACACGCAGGCCACGGCATATGTGTTCGCCGCCGGAGCGCTCAGCGAGCCCGCCGCGCCGGAGCAGGTGAAGGCCGGAGCGCCCACGTTTGGCGCCGCCGATATCGCGTACGACGAAGCCCACGTGCTCGACCCGGTGCTGGTCGAATTGCCCGAATCCACCTATCGAGTGTTCTCGATCGTTGGCGTTGCCAATGGTGGCGCGGCCTATCTGATCACGATGCAATCGGCCAAGGGCGGCGATTTTCAGGTGCCGGTGAAGCCCGATGGGTCAATCATCGGCCAAGCCCAGAAGTGAAGATGCTCCAACCGTGGTGCACCCCCTTGGTACGTTGATCATCTATGGCAACGCGGGGCGCAAACGCCCGAAGCTCATCACCTACTCGATCTGCCGGTAAATCGGCATCGTCGTCCAAGTCGAACTCGTCGTCTCAGCCGGCGTCGAAGTCGACGAAATCGACGAAGTCAACGAAACCAACATCGCGTAGCGGTGGCACTCGGGCCGAACTGCGCGAGGCGGTCGAGGGTCGCGAACACGAGTTCATTGCCGTCGCGATGATCGCCGTTGGTGTGCTGCTTGGTCTTGCCGTCTATCTCAAAACTGCCGGAGTCATTGGCCGTGGCCTTTCCCGTGCGCTCGGTTCGTTGTTCGGACTTGGTCGTTACGCGCTTCCCGTGGTGTTGGTGGCCGCCGGTTGGGCGCTCATTCGTCAGGGTCGCAGCGATCGCCGGGTGCGATTGGTCGTTGGCTGGGGCGCCTTGGTTGCGTCGGTATTGGCGTTGTTGCACATCTTCGTAGCGCCCGCCAACAGCTGGTCAGAGCTTGGCCCACTCGATGGCGCAGGCGGATGGATCGGCGCGCTGTTTGGCGTTCCGGTTCGGTCGCTGCTGGGCGATGTCGCTGGTGTGGTCTTGCTGCTTGCGCTCGGGTTCGCTGCCATCTTGCTCATCACCGGGCTGTCAGTGAACACATTGTTCGAGCGGGTCAAGGCTTCAGTTGAGACCGTGTCGGGTCCTGCTGCTCGGGCTTCGCGGCGCGCCTTTGGCGGCATGTCTACGTTGTCGAGCGATCGTGGTGATCGTGGCGATGGTGCGTCCATCGATCCGGGCATGCGCCCACAGATCTACGACGCCGACTCCGAAGATGGTGACCCGTCGGTCCCAACTAAGAAATCGCGTAAATCGGCACCTGTCGCGCCTGCCCCTGCGGCAATCAACGTGGGCGGTCTTGCCGAGCAAGGTGAGCTCGATCTCGGCCCAGGTGCCAAGAAGGGCAACTGGGTGTTGCCTCCAGCCTCAATGCTCGTGCGTAGCGGCGTGCAGACCGTGAACAAGGCCGAGGTCGAGTCGCGTGGTCGCACGCTGGTCGAATCCCTGAACTCGCACGGGGTCGAAACCAAGCTCGTTGGCATGACGGTTGGCCCCACGGTCACCCGCTACGAACTCGAGCTGGGGCCTGGCGTCAAGGTCGCCCGAGTCACCAGCCTCAACCGAGATATCGCCTATGCGATGGCCGCAATCGATGTTCGTATTTTGGCGCCTATTCCTGGCCGCTCGGCCATTGGCGTCGAGGTGCCAAACCACACCCGTCAGCTCGTGTCGTTGGGTGACATCATGACCTCTGCCGAGGCCAAGTTGGCCACACATCCGCTCGATGTTGCGATTGGCAAAGACATCGCTGGTCGCTCGGTGTTCCTCAACCTCGCCACCACGCCTCACCTACTCATCGCTGGCGCCACGGGTGCCGGCAAGAGCAGCGGCATCAACTGCATCATCACCTCGATGCTCATGCGTAGCACGCCCGATCAGGTGCGGCTCATCCTCATCGACCCCAAGCAGGTCGAGATGGGTCAATACAACCGACTGCCGCATCTGCTCACTCAGCCAGTGACCAACCCCAAAAAGGCGGCCAATGCGCTGGGTTGGGCATGTAAAGAAATGGATCGTCGCTACGACATTTTGTCCGAGGTCGGCTTCCGTGACATCAGTGGTTACAACGCAGCGTTCGATCGCGGCGAGCTGCAGGCCGAGGCCGGCACCGATCGCGAATTTGAACGCCTGCCCTACATCGTCATCGTGGTCGACGAACTCAACGACTTGATGATGGTGGCGGCGCGAGATGTTGAAGACAGCATCACCCGCATCGCCCAAAAGGCACGTGCCATTGGCATCCACCTCATCGTCGCCACCCAACGGCCCAGCGTCAACGTGATCACCGGCGTGATCAAAGCCAACGTGCCGGCCCGCGTGGCCTATGCCGTGAGCAGCCTCACCGACAGCCGAGTCATCCTCGATCAGCCGGGCGCTGAGAAGCTGGTGGGCAAGGGCGACATGTTGTTGCTGCCCGGTAGCTCAAACGTGGCGCAACGAATCCAGGGTTCGTTCGTCAGCGAAGAAGAGGTTCGTAAGATCGCTGGCCATTGGCGCAAACAGAGCGCCGATATCTCCACGGTTGCGGGTATCGAAGGCGACGAAGGCGATGGTGCTGGCACCGGCTTGTTCAATACGAGTTCGGGCGGTTCAAGCGTCACCAGTGGCGACGCCGA
>JAPKZR010000262.1 GCA_026393695.1 Actinomycetota bacterium | reverse complement strand
GCGGTCACCCCTGCCGACATGATCGTGGGCGCTCCAGGCGAAGGCTGGCGCGTGGCGATGGGTTTGCTGGGGTTCGAGCGCGGCATCTCGACACTTGCTCAGCAAGTTGGTTTCGAGCGCGAACTCGAAGGCGCCATCGAGCTTGCCCGCCAACACGGCAAACTCGATCACCCCGTGATACGCCAGCGTCTGGTCAAAGCGCACACCGGGCTGCAACTCTTGCGGTGGAACGCTCTGCGCTCGATGGGTGCCGGCGTGCCCGGCCCCGAGGCCAGCATCGGCAAGCTGTTCTGGGGCACATGGCACAGCGATCTCGGCGAACTCATTGTCGACATCATGGGTGCCGCGGCACTCATCGGCGAGCACCTGCCCTACGAACTGTCGCTCGAACAAAAACTGTTCCTCTTCACCCGCAGCGACACCATCTACGGTGGCAGCAACGAAATCCAACGCAATGTCCTGGGCGAGCGTGTGCTCGGCCTTCCTAAAGAACCCACCTGAACGGAACCACGATGACCGCACCCGATTACGTACCCGCGCACGGACTACTGGTGGGCAAGACGGTGCTCATCACCGCTGCGGCCGGTACCGGTATTGGCTTCGCCACGGCGAAGCGCTGCGTCGAAGAAGGTGCCACGGTTGTCATCAGCGATAAGCATGAACGTCGTTGTGCCGAGTCGGCCGAAGAACTTGGCGTGCTCGGCATTCCGTGCGATGTCACGAACGAAGAGTCCGTGCAGGCGCTCATCGATGGAGCCGCTGCACACCTCGGCGGCATCGATGTGCTCATCAACAACGCTGGCCTTGGCGGCACCGCCGAACTGCACGAAATGACCGATGGCCAATGGAGCACCGTGCTCGACGTCACCCTCAACGGCACCTTCCGCTGTATGCGCGCCGGACTCAACCACATGTATCCACGAGGCAAGGGCGTCATCGTGAACAACGCCTCGGTGCTGGGCTGGCGAGCCCAGGCTGGGCAGGCTCACTATGCCGCCGCGAAGGCTGGCGTGATGGCGCTCACTCGCTGCGCAGCCATCGAGGCTGGCCCGCGCGGTGTGCGCATCAATGCGGTGGCCCCAAGCCTGGCAATGCATCCGTTTCTCGCCAAGGTCACTAGCGACGAGCTGCTCGACGAGCTCACCCAGCGCGAGGCCTTCGGCCGATACGCCGAGCCGTGGGAGATCGCCAACGTGATGGTGTTCCTCGCGAGCGACTACAGCAGCTACATGACCGGCGAGGTCGTCTCGGTCAGCTCGCAGCACGCCTGACATGAACACGCCCAGCCGCAGAGTCCACGAACCGCTCACCGAGGCTGTTCTCACCGACGGGTTCTTGGCTGGCGAGATCGTCGACAACCCGTGGCAGCACCTCGAAGCGTTGCGCGCTGTCGCAGCCGTGTCGTGGAACGAAGCGGGTGGCTACTGGATTGCCAGCCACCACCGCGAGGTGCAGCAGGCATCGGTTGATCCAGCACGTTTTTGTAGCGGGCAGGGAATCCTCACGTTCGAAATCGGGCATCAATATCCGGCGCCACCCACGATGATGCACACCGATCCACCAGACCACACGCGCTATCGCACTCTGGTTGCGCCGGCGTTCAGGCCCTCGGCGATGAAGGCACTTCAGCCGCGCATTGAGGCGCATGCGCAACGCCTCTACGACTCGTTCGCAACACGGTCGGTTGTCGATCTCGTACACGAACTCACGGTGCCGTTTCCGTTACTCGTGATCTGCGAGTTGCTCGGTGTTCCCGCCGACGAATGGGAGAAGTTCTACCTCTGGAGCGAGGTGTCGGTGCCCGGGGCCTCGAACCACACCGCCGAAGAGAAGCTGGTGATTCAAGGCGAGATGGTGCGCTACCTGCTTGGCGTGGTGGCTCACAAGAAGCTGCATCCCAGCGACGATGTGTTCTCGATCTTGGCTGCAGCGGGTCTCACCGATTTCGAGATCGCGATGTTCGCGGTTCAGTTACTCACCGCTGGCAACGAGACTGTGCGCAACACCATGTCGGCCGGCCTTGTGGCGCTTGCCCAGAACCCCGACCAATGGCAACGTCTGCGCGCCGACCGCAGCCTGATTGGTTCGGCCGCCGAAGAAATGCTGCGTTGGTCAAGCTCGGTCATCTATTTCATGCGCACTGCAGTCACCGACACCGAACTCGGCGACGCACACATCGCCGCGGGCGAACACGTGGTGTTGCATTACGCCAGCGCCAACCGCGACGAATCGGTGTTTGGGCCAACCGCTCACCAGTTCGATATCGCCCGCTCACCCAACCCGCATCTGGCCTTTGGCTTCGGCGCCCACTATTGCATCGGGGCCGCGTTGGCACGACAAGAAATCGCCGTGGTGCTCAATGAGGCCCTCGATCGATACGAGTCGATCGAGTTGTTGGGTAATGCACAGCGCACGCGCAGCTCGATCATTGCCGGCATCGGCAAAGCCGAGTTTGCGCTCACGCCTGCGCGCTAGCCAAACGGTCGCCGACTAGGCGACAGGAATCGCGCGGACCTGCAGGTGTTTGATGCCATTGATGAAGTTCGAGCGCAGACGCTCGGCGGGTGCCACCTGCTCAAAGTGATCGACCTGTGCCAGCAGTTCTTCGAACAAGATGCGCATTTCGAGACGAGCCAAGCTCACGCCGAGACAGTGATGAGGTCCTCCCCCGCCAAACGCCACGTGTGGGTTCGGTGAGCGGGTGATGTCGAACTCGAGTGGGTTCTCAAACACGGTCTCGTCGTAGTTGGCCGCCATGTAGTTGAGCATCACGGCGTCGCCTTCTTTGATGGTGACGCCGTGCATCTCGATGTCGTGCGTGGCGGTGCGACGGAACTGCATCACCGGGGTTGCGAAGCGCAGGATCTCTTCGATTGCACCATCGAGGTACTTGCCTGGATCGCTCTTGGCTTTGGCCCACTGATCGGGGAACTGCAAGAACGCATTGAGGCCGTGCGCCAGCGCGTTGCGAGTGGTCTCGTTGCCTGCAACTGCGAGCAGCAACACGAACAGGTCAAACTCGTGCTCGCTGAGTTGCTGATCGCCTTCGGCCGACAACAACACGGTGATGATGTCTTGGCGTGGCTCAATCTTGCGTGCTGCGGCCAACTCGTTGGCGTACATGTACAACTCGCCCATCGCGGCCTGCGCCATGTCGGGGGTGCCACCGTATTCGGGGTCGGAGTTACCGATCATTGTGTTCGACCAGGTGAACACCTTGTGGCGGTCTTCGATGGGCAAACCAAGCAGCTCGGCAATGGCCACCAAGGGAAGCTCGGCGGCAATCTCGGTGACGAAGTCGAAGCTGTCTTTGGCAACGGCCTCGGCCACGATGGTGCGGGTGACCTCGCGGTAGTGGCCCTCCATCGAGCGGATGACCTTGGGCGTGAAGCCGCGGCTGACCAATGTGCGCAAGCGGGTCTGCTCAGGTGGATCGAGGTCGATGATCATGCGCGCCATCTCGAGGTCGGGACGGTCTTCGACCATGATCGCGCCCTTGAGGCCCGAAGAGAAGTTCTCCCACTGACGGTTGGCCTTGACCACGTCGGCGTGACGACTAATGACCCAGTAGCCATCGGCTGGCTGATCGATCTCGCTCTGCGGATGCAGATACACCGGGGCTTCGTGGCGCAAACGCGCAAAGCGATCGTGCGGCACAGAGTTGACGAATACGTCGTGGCTGCCAATGTTGACTTCGTCGGCGAATGTCATTTCGTACTCCAAGGTGGTGCGGTGTGTTCAGGGATGTTTCGTTGCGAGCGTTGGCTCATGGTAGATGCCAGTAGCAGTGCGCATACCAGCAGCGTGTTCTATCGATCGGTACTCAAGATGAGCCCACTGGTTGGCACACCGGTGCCAGCAGTGACGAGCACATTTTCTACGTTGCTCACCGGGTTCACCGAGGTGCCGCGAATCTGACGAACACCCTCGGCGATTCCGTTCATGCCATGGATGTAGGCCTCGCCAAGTTGGCCGCCGTGGGTGTTGATCGGCAAGCGACCACCCATTTCGATGGCGCCATCGCGCACAAAGTCTTTCGCTTCGCCGCGGCCACAAAAGCCGAACTCTTCGAGCTGCATCAGTACGTATGGCGTGAAGTGGTCGTACAAAATCGCTGTTTGGATGTCGGCCGGGGTGAGACCCGAACCAGCCCACAGCTGACGAGCCACCACACCCATCTCAGGAAGCTGGGCGATGTCGTCGCGATAGAAGCTGGTCATCACGTGCTGATCGACGCCAGTGCCTTGCGCGACAGACGCAATCACGGCGGGGCGGTTGGCGAGATCACGGGCACGCTCGACACTGGTGACCACCAATGCTTGGCCGCCGTCGGTCTCTTGGCAGCAGTCGAGCAAGTGCAATGGCTCGGCAATCCAACGGCTGGCTTGGTGCTGCTCGAGCGTGATGGGCTCGTTGTAAAACCATGCTTTGGGGTTGTTGGCGGCGTGCTTGCGATCGGCCACGGCAACGCGACCAAAGTCTTCGCTGGTGGCGCCGTACTCGTGCATGTAACGACGAGCCACCATGGCAACCCATGCCGCTGGAGTGAGTAGACCCATCGGGGCGTACCAGTTGAACTGAGCGCGCTCGGCGGTTGGCGCCGGCTGAATATCTTGCACGCCTGCGCCGAAGCGACGGCCAGAGCGTTCGTTGAACGCGCGGTAACAAACCACCACATCCGCAGCGCCAGAAGCAACGGCCATGGCGGCTTGATGCACCGTGCCACACGCGGCGCCTCCGCCGTAATGAACACGGCCGAAGAAGGTGAGTTCGTTCATGCCTGTGTGGCGAGCGATCTCGATCTCGGGGTTGTTCTCAGGTCCGAAGCAGGCAAAGCCGTCGACCTCGCTGGGATGGATACCGGCGTCGTCGAGTGCGGCCACAACGGCTTCGCACGCCAGACTCATCTCGCTGCGACCAGAGTCTTTTGAGAACTCGGTGGCGCCGATGCCCACGATTGCCGAGGTGCCGCCTAAGCGGTTTGAGTGGCTCATTTGGTGCCGCCCTGACCAGTAGCGCCGAGCACCAACGTGACCGTGCCGGTGACGTGATTGCCCATGCTGTTCGCACCAACGACGCCCACCACAATCTGACCGTCTTGCTTGCTGGTGACCGTGCCGGTGATGGTCATCGTGTCGCCCGCATAGTTGGGCACACCGAGCCGGATCGACACGTTCTTGATGATCGAATCGGGGCCGGCCCAATCGGTGATGTAGCGCCCGATGAGACCATTGGTGGTGAGGATGTTCATGAAGATGTCTTGCGAACCCTTTTGCTGAGCAAGCGTGGGGTCGTGATGCACATCTTGGTAGTCGCGTGACGCCAACGCGGTGGCCACGATGAGGCTGCGCGAAAGTGGCAGCACCAACGGGGCGAGTTGATCGCCGACGTTGACATCGGTGTCGTGCAGTGAGTTCATCGGCCCTCCCTCGCAATGAGTTCGCCGATGCGCGCGAGTTGCGCGCTGCCGGCGCCGAGGGTGCTTTCGATCTGCACGCCCCAGAGGAAGTAGCGGTGAATCGGGTAATCAATGTCGGAGCCCATGCCGCCATGCAAATGCTGACAAAGGTGCACAACCTTTTGTCCACCCTCGCTGGCCCAGTACTTCGCGATGAGCACTTCTTGGCGTGATGGCAAGCCGTGCATCAAGCGCCAAGCGGCCTGCAACATGGTGACGCGCATTGGCTCGGTGAGGATGAATGCGTCGGCGGCTTGGTGGCCCACTGCTTGGAATGTGCTGAGCGGCTTCGAGAACTGCAGACGACCGCTGGTGTATGCAGCTGTCTGCTCAATGGCTGCGCCGCAGACGCCGAGTTGCAAGGCGCACAACCCAACGAGGGCGCGTTCGAGAATGAAATGAATTTGCTCTTCGCCATCGCCTTCGGGACCGCCGAGACGATCCTCGGCCGACACCACGGTGTCGATCACGAGATGTGCATGCGGCTGATGGTTCGTGGCGCGAACAGGCTCGACCACAACACCCGCTTGGGTGGGATCGAGCAAAAACACGCCGATGCGTCCGTCGTCTTGACGAGCAGTGACGAGTACTCGCTGAGCGAACTGGGCTGCCGGAACGGTTGGCTTGAAGCCTTTCAAGTGCCAACCGTTCGCTGTGCGGGTAGCGGTGGTGAGTGGACGCAACGCGTCGTCGGCTCCGCGTTCGTTGAGGGCAGCGCTGAGCACGACATCGCCGGCGCACACGCCTGGCAGCCACTGCGCGCGTTGCGCTGCCGTACCAAACTCGGCGATGGGCAAGGCGCCCAGCGCCAGGGTGGCCCACACGGGCACCGGTGCCACGCGGCGACCCTGCTCTTCGAGAATCAAACCGAGCTCAACCAAGCCAAAGCCGCTGCCACCGTCGTCTTCGGGGATGCACAAACCGAGCAGGTTTGCTTTGGCGAGTTCGCTCCACAAGTCGCGGTCGAAGCCATCGCCTTCGCGCTCGATGTACTTCACGCGCTCGACGGATGCGTGGCCTTCGAAAATCTGCCGGGCGAGATCACTGACGACCTTTTGTTCGTCGCTGATATCAAAGTTCACGATTGCACCACCTTGAAGAATGGCAACGACAGGTCGTCGTCGCACATGCGGACCTCGAGTTGAACTGCTGCGCCGATCACGAGCTGATCGGCATTGGTATCGACCGTGTTTGCGACCACTCGCACGCCTTCGTCGAGATCGACCAACACCACTTGGTTGGGATATTCGATGCTCGGAATCTGCGGATAGTGCACCACGACGAAGCTATGAATGCGACCTCGGCCGCCAGCCTCGATGGTGTCCCAAACAATAGAGCGACACTCGCGACACATCGGTGCCGCTGGGTGGCGCAACACGCCGCATTCGGCACAGCGCTGGATGAGCAACTTGCCCTGCTTGAGACCTTCGAACCAGAACAGGTGGTCGAACGTAAGCGACGGACGCGGGCGCAATGGCTTGGGCGCAGCCGGGGCTGGCTTGGGCGCAGGCCTGAACTTAAGAATGCGAAACAGCATCGAGCCAACACGTTCGCCCGCACCGTCGAAGTAGTCCTGACGGGTGGTGATGAAGTGCCCAGTTCCAAGGCCTGTGGTCTTCTCGCCAGATACGGAGTCGATCACGGTACGCATGGTGAGTTGGTCACCAGGGCGAAGGTAACGGTCGTATGTCTGCTCGCAGTTGGTTGCCACCACCGAGGTGAAACCATGCGACTCAACAGCCTTGGTGAGTTGGCTGTACGGGTTCGATTCGCTCTCGTCGCGGCCTTGACCAAACGGACGCATCACCCACGCCTGCAACATGGTGGGCGGGGACACAAGGCCACCGTGCACCGATGCTGCGGCGGCCGAAGCGTCGAGATACACGGGATTCGTGTCGCCCATTGCTTCGCACCAGTGGCGAACCATGGGCACGTTCACTTCGTCGGGGGCCACAGCGACCACGCCGATTTCGAGACCCACGAACTGCTGCAGGGACGCTTCGAACGCGGCTGAGTCGGTGGTGTCGGTGGGTGCTGTTGTCATCGTGTGCTCCCTCGAGTTTCGCGCCATGGAAGGTCGCGGTCGGCGGCAGGTTCGCGTGGCAGGCCGAGCGCGCGCTCGCCAATCACGTTGCCCTGAATTTCGTCGGTGCCGCCGCCGAGTCGCACGGCGTACTGACCCAAAAATGTTTGCTGCCACAGGCCATCGTCGAGGGCTGAATCGCCCCACAACGCACCGTTGGCACCCTGAATGGTGAGCGCCAATCCAGTGGTCTGCGCCCAGTGGCGGGCATAGAACAATTTCATCGTGCTGGCCACCACGCCTGGCATCTCACCGCGACTGATCGAGGTACGCAAGCGGTAACCCATGTACTGCAGCACGGCTGCGCGTGAGTGCGCCTTGGCGATGCCCTGACGCACGACGGGGTCGTTGGTGCGGCCATAGTGCCGCGCCATCTCGATGAGTTCTTGGATGCTCCACGCCGTATTGCCGCCGCCAATGAGCGCCCGCTCGTTCGACAAGGTGGTATGAGCAATCTTCCATCCGGCGTTCACTTCGCCCACGACATTGGCCACTGGAATACGAACGTCGGTGAGGAACACTTCGTTGAAGTGAGCCACGCCGGTGATCTGGCGCAGTGGGCGAACCTCGATACCGGGCGAGTTCATATCGAGTATGAAGTACGTGATGCCCGCATGCTTTGGTGCATCGGGATCGGTGCGGGCAAGCAGAATTGCGAACTCACTGTGCTGGGCACCTGAGGTCCACACTTTTTGTCCGTTGATGATCCACTCGCCGCCGTCGAGCACAGCGCGGGTGCCGATGTTGGCAAGGTCGCTACCCGCTTCGGGCTCGCTGAACAACTGGCACCACACCTCGTCGCCGCGCAGCATGGCATCGAGGTAGCCGCGCTGTTCGTCGGTGCCGTGCATCATCAGCGTGGGCGCAACCATTCCGTGCGCCACAGCAAACGCACCGGTTGCCACGTCGAACTTGCTCTGCTCTTCGCCGAAGATCGCTGCCTGCCACGGCGTACCGCCGCGGCCACCGAAACGCTTGGGCCACGTGAGCCCCGCCCATCCGCCGTCGTACAACACGCGCTGCCAGTCGCGGCACGCCTGAGCGTGCACGTCTTGCTCGGTGTCGGTAGACGACTGCTTGTGCCGCTTCGTTGGATCGCGATGAGGTGCGTGTTGTTCGAGCCAGGCGCGGGCCTCGGCCCTGAACGCTGCTTCTTCTACGGAGTCGCCGATGTCCATTGGTCAGATCCCCGGAACCAACGAGTCGGCGCCCAGCTGGGCCTCACGCTGACGCTTGGTGCTATGCACTGGGTCCTTGTCGAACTCGGGCAACACATACTTGCCGAAGGTCTCGTAGGCCTCGGTGGCGTTCTCGAGGGACACATCAGTAGAGAAGGTTCCGAACGCGATCTGGTCTGCACCGATTGCCTCGTAACGCTTCAGCGACGCAATTGCTTCGTCGGGTGAACCGACAGCAACAATGCCCTTGCGAATGGCGTACTCAAGACCTTCGGGCTGTGCGGGCGGTGGAATCTCGGGCCACTTCGGCTGACCCTCGGAGATGGGGAAGCTATCGAGGTACTTGAGGAGCAACGCGGTGTGATAGTTGCCGCGGTTGTTCAGCGAAATCTCGCGGGCACGCTTGCCGTCTTCGAGCACCATCATGTCGGTGGTGACCATGATGTTGTTGTTCACGTAGCCGCCCACTGGCTCGGCCTTCTCGATGGTCTTCTTGTAGAGCTCGATCATTGGCGCAAGCGTGTCGGGAGTGCCAAGCGTGAAGCACAGCACGCCAAGCCCGAGACGCGCCGCCTTCTCGAACGTGCCCGGCGAACCTGCGGCCACCCAGATCGGTGGATGCGGATTGGTGTAGGGCTTTGGCAACACATTGCGGCGAGGCATCGTGAAGTGCTTGCCCTCGAACGGGCCGTACTCGCCGGCGCGCATCATCTTGATGATCTCGGGCAGTGTCTCGTCGTACATCTCGCGGGTGACATCCATCGAGTCGATGTTGAAACCAAACACCTCGGTGCTCGACGAGCCGCGGCCGGTGCCCCACTCGAAACGACCCTGACCAAGGTGATCGAGCATCGCCACTTTTTCGGCGACGCGTGATGGCGGCGACACGTTTGGCGTGATGTTGATAATGCCCGAGCCGATGTGGATGTTCTTGGTGCGAGCCAACGCGAACGCCATGAACGCTTCGCTGGCCGACAGGTGCGAATACTCGTCGAGGAAGTGATGCTCGCTGGCCCACGCGTACTTGAAACCGACGCGGTCGGCTACTTCGATGAGGGCAATCTCTTCGCGCAGCACGTCGTATTCGGTGCGCTCAGCGCGCCGGTGAACCGGGTGGTACATCTGATTGAACAGACCGAATTCCATGACTAACCCCTCGTTGCTCAACACTCAAGCGAGCACGCCGCCACGGCGCGCGAACAAGACCGTAACTTAGCCCAACGCGGGGTAATCAATTGCATTAGAACTACCGGATTCGCAATTCCGTTTGGGGTGGCTGATCAGCCCAACGCACCTGATTCGTGCAGGGCCGCCAAACGCTGCGACTCGTAGCCCAGCACCCGCTGCAGCACGGCATCGGTGTGCTCACCAATGCCCGGCGCCTTGGTAGGAATTGGAGCCTCCTCGCCGGCGATGTTGAGCGGGAACATCAGTTGCTCGCAGCCCGTTTGCTGCATGGTGGTCCATGTGAACCGGTCGATGAACTGCGGATCATCGATCACTGTTTGCGGCGTGTTGACGGGAGCGATGGTGGTGTTGTTCTCGGTGGCAAACTGCAGCCATTCGGCCGAGGTGCGGGTGAGGAAGATACGGCGCAACTCTTCGTGGAGTTCGGTATTGCCGCGGGCGTGATCGGCGTATTGGCTTCCGGGATACTGGTTGAACAGGTCTTCTCGGCCCAAGCCGACACAGAAGTTCTTCCAGAACGACTGCTCGCTGGCCATGAACAGCACGTGGCCATCGGCCGAAGCGTAGAACTGATAGCGAACGCCTTCCCACATACCGCCAAGGCCTGGCTTGCGGCGCTCGAAGTTGTCACTGGAGTTGCCGGTGACTACATCGGCGGGCTGCTCGTAGGCCTTCCAACTCTCGATGCGATACCAGTCGAAGTACGCAGCGGCGTCGCTTTGGGCGATCTCCATGTAAGCACCCTCACCGGTTGTGCGCGCACGCACCAACGCGGCCAGCACCGCCATCGCGCCAAACGCTGGGCCCGCCGTGATGCCGATATTGGTCTGGTCGGGCGTGCGGCAGAATCCGTCGGCATCGACCACTGGGTTCACTTGACCAGCCCACGAATCGAAGGCAACGCCATGGGCGGGCAGATCGCGATACGGGCCGGTGGCGCCGTAACCGCTGATGCTGCAAAAGACGATGGCGGGGTTGATCTCGCGCAACCGCTCGTGGGTGAAGCCGCGCTTATCGAGAAAGCCCGGACGCATGGCCTCGATGATGACATCTGATTTGGCGATCAGTTCTTCAAAGACCGCAAGCGCCTCTGGGTTCTTGAGGTCAAGGACGATCGACTCTTTGCCGCGGTTGATGTGCAGATGCATCAGCGAAATGCCCTCAACAATCGGCCATGTCATCTGGCGCACGTAGTCGCCCGATGGAGCCTCAATCTTGATGACTTCGGCACCGAAGTCGACGAGGTGAGCAGCCAACGCTGCAGGGCCGAGCAACGACAGGTCGAGGACCCGAACGCCTGCAAGTAATCCGTTACCCGACATGTTCAACTCCTGATCTCGCTGCTCGCCGCAACCTCATGACGCACTGTTCAGTTGCGTCAGTACATCTTGCTCAAAGATGCGCAGCCCGCGCCAAGCCAGATCGGGTGGAATTCCACCAACCATTGGATGCATCAGCACAAAGGCAAACGGTCCGGCCGACTCGATCTCGGCCAACAACAGATCGGGGGTGAGCACGCGATACATGCCAGCGGCTCGCACAGCATCGACATCGGCGAGTTGTTCGTACATGCCCGCGAGGCCCGCATCAGCCATCCACTTGCCGTACGCATTGGTCTCGTGCAAGAAGTACTCACCCACATCTCGCCAGCCCTGCTCGACATCGTGAGCGAGATAGAAGTTGCCAATGCCCGAACCAAAGTGAGGGCCTGGGTCTGGATGACCGAGGGCAATTCGTTCCTCGCGGTACCACTGCCAATACTCGGGCAGCGACGGCACGAAGCCATCGGCGATACGAGCCGCTCTACGCGCTGCACCTTCGGTGCTGCCACCGAGCGAGATCGAAGGGCCGCCAGCGCGATCGGGCGTTGGGGTCACGATCACCGATCGACCCTGATGCTCAAATGGCTCGCCACTCCACGCTGCACGCAACGTGTTCACGGCGGCCGAGGTGCGCCGAGCGCGCTCGTTCATCGGCACGCCAAACATTGCAAACTCATCGGCCACATATCCGTTTACCAGCACAAGGTCCAGTCGGCCGCCGCTGATCAGATCAACCACAGCTGCGTCTTCAGCTAACCGCAGCGGGTCGTGTAGCGGTGCAACCATCGCCGAAACATTGATTCGGATCGAGTGCGTGCGTGCCGCCGCTGCGGCCGCCATCACGAGCGGACTCGGCAGGTACCCGTCGGGACTCCCGTGATGTTCCGACAGCACCAGCAACATGAAACCGAGCTCGTCGGCCCACTGCACCATGTCGAGGCCCGCTGCGTAACGCTCGGTCATCGCAGTCCGCGCGAAGGCTGGATTCCGGAAGTCGAATCTCAAACCAAAGAACGCCACGGCCACCCCCACGAGCTTCGGCCGCGGTCGCGCCCGAAAGTGGCAAGATAGACGATGTGAACGAGGCAGCACTACCTCTCGGCGAGCACGAACGTGACGACCGCTGGCATCAACGCAAAGAGCGCTTGGTTGCCATGCGCGCCATCAGCATTCCGACATCGATTGTGCAGCGGTTCTTCCACATCGACGGCATTCGTAAAGCGATGTTGATGGCATTCAACTTGTTCAT
>JAPKZR010000253.1 GCA_026393695.1 Actinomycetota bacterium | reverse complement strand
CCGGTCGCGGTAGGGCTTTTTGCCATCGTGATCTCTGTGTTCGCAGTTGGCTGATGCCCGCAACATCGTCATCGCCCACCCCGCCGCCGTAGCCTGTGCACTCGTGGACGCAGCCGTGCTCATACCGGTTAAAGATTTCCGGCAGGCCAAGGCACGCCTCGCGAATGTGTTGGCCCCACACGATCGTCTGCGCCTCGCTCGCTGGACCGCCGACCGAGTGGTCGCTGCGGCATCTCCGCTGCCCGTGTTCATCGCATGCGATGACCGCGATGTCGCCACCTGGGCCGAGGCACACGGCGCCACTGTGCTGTGGAGCCCCGGACGCGGCCTGAACGCCGCTGTGCACGACGGCATCGCCACGTTGGCCGCTGCGGGCATTGAACACGTCATCGTCGCTCACAGCGATTTACCGACGCCGGCACCGTTAGCCAACATTGTGCTCAGCGGCGGCATCGTGCTCGTGCCCGATCTGCGCGACGACGGCACGAACGTGATCGCCATTCCGTCGCGCGTCGGCTTTCAGCCCTCATACGGATCGCAGTCATTTCGGCGCCATCTTGCTCAAGCCATTTCGCTTGGCCGCCCCGTTCGCGTGCACCGCGATATCCGGCTCGCCCTCGACATCGACACGCCCCCCGATCTTGCCCACCCCCTCGTTGCAAAGGTGCTGCCCGAATGGCTGCAAATGAACCCGGTCAACCAAGCCTGACTCCACCATCTGGCAACGTCGCGTGGACATCGAACATGGCCACGCCCACCTCGGTGCTCGCTATCGGAGCGCATCCCGACGATGTCGAGTTTGGTTGTGGAGCCACACTGGCGAAGTGGGCGTCGCAGGGATGCGTAGTGCATCACCTCGTGCTCACCGACGGCTCAAAGGGCACTTGGAACCCCGACGCCGACATCACTGCATTGGTCGCCGCTCGCAAGCTTGAGCAACGCGAGGCAGCGCTGCGTCTCGCGGGCTCGCAGCGCGGCGAAGTGGTGTTTCTCGAGCAGATCGACGGCGAGCTCGACAGCACGCTTGCATTACGCGGCGAGGTTGCACGTTGCATCCGCACACTGAAGCCCGCCGTGATAGCAGGGCACGATCCATGGAAGCGTTATCGCCTACATCCCGACCATCGACATGCTGGTTTGCTCGCGTGCGATGCCATCGTGGCAGCCAGAGATCCGCACTTCTTTCGCGAGCACGGCTTAGCCGCACATCGGCCACACAGCTTGCTGCTGTGGGAGGCTGATGCCCCCGATCACTTCGAAGACGTCACTGCGTTCGTGGGCACCAAGCTTCATGCGCTCGAGGCCCACGCCTCGCAATTCGAAAGCACGATGAAGGCAACATCAACCGATCAGCTTGAGCAATTCAGAACACGAATTTCCAGCCGACTCGAAGGCCTCGGCGCCGCACACAATGTCGGCGCAGCCGAGGTCTTCAAGCTCATCACAGATTTGTGAGCCCACATCATGACTTCACTTCAGCACGTCAGTCACGACGCACCAATCGACACCATCGCCAGCTCGTTACATACCGACGGTGCAGTCATCGTCGATCAACTGCTTTCGCCTGATCTTGTGACGCGGTTTCGCAATGACATGGAGCTCGCTGCGAGCACGTTTCAGGCCGGCACGCGCTGCGCTGACTCCGACGTTCAGAACTTCTGGGGAAGCACTACCAAACGGTTCACACGACTCGCTCATCGCAGCACTGCCTTCGTCGACATTTTGCTGCACCCAACGCTGCTCGCCGTGGCCGACGCGCTGCTGCTTCCGAGTTGCTCGGGTTACTGGATGAACACTGGCCAGATGATGATCATCGGCCCAGGCGAGGCCGCCCAGGGGTTACATCGAGACGCCGACAACTGGCGCACGATGTGCCGACCCGATGGGTTTGAGGTCCAGGTGAGTTGCATGTTTGCGATCACCGACTTCACCGAAGAAGTCGGCGCAACGCGCGTAGTGCCTGGTAGCCACAGTTGGCCCGACTACACCGCTGGACCCGCTCAAGAAGCCACCGTTGCGGCCACTATGTCGGCAGGTAGCGGAATGATCTATACCGGTCGCGCATTACATGGCGCTGGCGCCAACGTGACCACCGATCAGTGGCGGTTCGGTTTGCACTTGTCGTACGTGCTCGGTTGGCTCACGCCCGAAGAGGCGGGGCCGCTTGGGGTCGATTGGGACACGGTGAAGCACTTGCCCGAACGCGCCCAGCAGTTGCTCGGCTGGCGCTGTTACAACACGGTGCCCGGCGACGCCACACGCTTGTGGACTGTCGACTATGAAGACGTACCAGTGGGTCTCGAGTTCGAGCCACCTCGCTCGTAAGAGCCTGGTTCAGGCGGCGCTTCAATCACCCGAAAAAGCACGAACGGGAGGCCGTAGCCCCCCGTTCGACGCGCTCCAAACCGGATGGTTCGTTGACTACTTCTTCTTGGCTGGAGCAGCCTTCTTGGCTGGAGCAGCCTTCTTTGCAGGTGCAGCCTTCTTTGCAGGTGCAGCCTTCTTGGCCGGAGCCTTCTTGGCTGGTGCAGCCTTCTTGGCTGGTGCAGCCTTCTTGGCTGGTGCAGCCTTCTTTGCAGGTGCAGCCTTCTTTGGCCTTCTTGGCCGGAGCCTTCTTGGCTGGTGCAGCCTTCTTGGCTGGTGCAGCCTTCTTGGCTGGTGCAGCCTTCTTGGCTGGTGCAGCCTTCTTGGCTGGTGCAGCCTTCTTTGCAGGTGCTGCCTTCTTGGCCGGAGCCTTCTTTGTTGCTGCCACGTCTGTTCCCTTCTTGTTGATTTCTCGGTTACTTCTTTTTCGGATTAAGCGCAGCCTTGAGCGTTGAGCTCGAGGTGAACTTCATATTCGTCGATGCTGCGATCTTCACCTCAGCGCCGGTCTGTGGGTTACGACCAAGGCGAGCTTTGCGCTTGCTTGTGCTGAACGAGCCGAAGCCCGGCCACGCAACTTTGTCGTCGTTTTTTGCCACAGCAACTACCTGGTCGAAGAAAGCCGCAAGAGTGCGCTCGGCATCTGCCTTCGTCACTTCGGCTTTCGCTGCAACCGCTTCAATCAATTCTGCTTTTGTCATTTTTAATTTCCTCCTCGGTTAACGGAGCGTTACGCATGCATTATCGAACACGCTTCGCGCAGCGATTACAAGCATTTAGATAGTTGCAAATGCAACTACATTGAAATGACTTGATCGCGCGAGGCGAACACGATTCACTGCGTTCATGTTACTCACTCAGCATTGGCCGCTTTTCGATTTGCATGTGCGAACACCACGTCTCGAACTGCGCTATCCCACCGATGATGAGGTCGCCGAAATCGCGGAGCGGGCTGTCTCGGAGGGC
This sequence comes from Actinomycetota bacterium, assembly GCA_026393695.1. Classification (GTDB taxonomy): domain Bacteria; phylum Actinomycetota; class Acidimicrobiia; order Acidimicrobiales; family Ilumatobacteraceae; genus WLMZ01. Next base: position 6,453 of record JAPKZR010000253.1, on the reverse strand, counting down.
GTGCATGATCCGTCGTACATGCCGTTCTCAATCGAGTGGACCGACGTGCCGGCGCCCCTCCAACAACGCCGCGCGCTACAGCATCATTGGAGCCATCGCGCATCGTGGGAGCCGACGTCATGGATGTGCAACTTTGTCGTCGTGGTCGACAGCCAGATCGTGGGCTCTCAATCAGTGGGAGCCGACAACTTCAACGTGTTGCGATGCGCTGTCACCGGCTCGTACCTGCTCCGGCCCTTTCAGAATAAGGGTTTGGGCACCGAGATGCGGTCGGCAGTGCTACACCTTATCTTCGCTGGCCTTGGGGCAGACCAGGCCCTCACTGGGTCGTGGGAGGACAACGAGCAGTCGCTTGGGGTTACCCGCAAACTGGGTTACGAGGTCGAAGGTCGACGCCGAATGATCAGCCGCGGCCAGCCCCGCGAGTTGGTCGGTTATCGCCTCACTCGGGCCGCATGGGAAACTCATCGACGTGACGACATCAGCATCGAAGGCCTAGCACCATGTCTCGAAATGTTCGGCCTCAGCAACGCTGCGCCGGGGTCGACGGCTGCAAGGGCGGATGGGTCGTAGCAAGTCGCGACGGCGCGCATGTCGAGCCATCGATCGCCAACGTCATCGCGTCGTTCGACTTCGTCGGCATCGACATGCCGATTGGCCTTCCAAATATTTTTTCGCGACAGAGCGATTTCGAAGCTCGTCGCTACTTGCGACCGCGCGGCAGCACTGTGTTTCCAACTCCGCCGCGTGCATGCATCGATGCAACCGACTACTCACTCGCATGCGCGCTCGCGCGTGAGGCCACTGGAAAAGCGATCTCGATCCAAGCGTGGAACATCGTGCCGAAGATCAAAGAGGTCGACGCGCTCATCTCGCGAGACCACGAACACCGCGTTGCAGAGATGCATCCCGAGTGCTCATTCCTCGCGATGCACAACGATGAGGCATTGGCATCGAAGCACACATCGTTTGGCATCGAACAACGAACGCGACTCGTCGAATCTCACTTCGGCGTGACCCCGATACCGCTGCGATTTGCGCGCATCGACGACGTGCTCGATGCCTACGCCGTGCTGTGGAGTGCCGAACGATTCGCTGCAGGCACGCACCGCACGATGCCCGCGCACGACGAGCAGCGCGACACCCGCGGCTTGTTGATGCGGATCGTTGTCTGACTCAGCTCTTCACACTGCTCAACATTGCCGACACAAGGCGTCACCCAATGTTCATCAAACAGTCCGCCATCGAGCGCGTGACCTGAGCTATATCTGAGAGGACGGCGAAACCGAGAGGCTTCGCCAACACGCACAGCCAACATTTATCGCCTCGTGATGTTTGAAGGGATGACCGTGACCGATCTCTTGAGGGCTCCTACCGAGCAACTTGTTCCGGGCCGAGAGGCCAGCCCTCCTGGATCCGCTCAGCGAACCCGGTTTGTCCTCGACACGTCGGTGCTCATCGCCGACCCGGGCTGCATCAGCTGCTTCGGCGACGTCGATGTTGTGATTCCACTCACCGTCATCGAAGAACTCGACGGTCTCAAGAGTCGGCCCGACGATGTCGGACGCGCCGCTCGCACTGCACTGCGCGCTATCGAAGAACTCCGAATGCGCAATGGGGGCTCGCTTGCCGAGCCGGTTCGCGTCGGTTCCGGAGACAACACGGGAACGCTTCGCATCGAGATCAACGGCGTACAAAAGCATCTCCTCATCGAGCACGGACTCGACACCGAGAAAGCCGACAACCGCATCATCGGTGCCGCGCTCGGACAGGCAAACCACGCCCCCACTCGAATGGTCTCCAACGATGCAGCGCTGCGCATCAAAGCAGCCCACCTCGGCATCGAGGCAGTCGAGCATCACCCGGCCGGCCGCGCTGCCGACACCCGGCCGGTTGGTTGGCTCACGCTCAACACCGATCACGAAGGCATTAATCGTCTGTACGCCGACTCAACCATTGCCGTCGACGACATCGAAGGCTCCGACAAACTCGACGAGAACGGATTCGCCGTGCTGCGTTCGGGTTCGCAGTCGGCGCTCGCTCGTCGCCGCGGCAGTGACTTCCATGTGCTGAGCCACACCACACCCGAAGCGTGGGGGTTGCGTCCACGCTCTAAAGAGCAACGGTTTGCGCTCGAGTTGCTGCTCGATCCGCAGGTCAGCGTGGTGGCTCTCGACGGGCGCGCTGGCACCGGCAAGACCCTCTTGGCCGTAGCCGCCGGACTCGAACACGTCGTCGAGCGACGCGCTTACGAACGTCTGGCTATCTACCGCCCGCTCATTCCCGTAGGCCGCGCTGATGTCGGATTCCTGCCCGGTGGGCTCGAAGAGAAGCTCGATCCGTGGATGTCGGCGATCCACGACTCGATCGTTGCGCTCACCGATCAGCGCAGCAGCCGAGATGCTCGTTCGCTGATCGAAGATCTCACGTCTCGGGGTCAGCTCTCGATGGAGTCGGTGACCTTCCTTCGTGGCCGATCGCTGCATCGCCAGTTCGTGGTGGTCGACGAGGCCCAGAACCTCGAGCCAACCACGCTCAAGACAATCCTGACCCGCATCGGCGACGGCACCAAGGTGGTCTTCACTGGCGACACCAGCCAGATCGATGCTCCGTACATGGGCGAGTCAAATAATGCCCTCGCCGTGCTCATCCAAGCCTTCGCCGGTCAAGCCTGTTTTGGCCATGTCACGCTGTCGGCTTGTGAGCGCAGCGAGGTCGCCAGCCTGGCTGCCGAGTTGTTGTAAGTCACACCGCAACCTTCTGTACATTTCCGGCACAAAGTATTAGTGTTAAATCTGTTCCGCCCGTAATGTCTTCCATTACTGAGCCCTTGGGCCAGTGAAGATGAGGTCAGCAGATGTATATGAGGTCTACAAACCAGCCCGCAGATAACGCCGTCGAAGCCCGACTCGGCAACTCGGTTCATTGGTCCGACTTTGCTGCATGCAAGGGCCGCACCTCGTTGTTCTTTGCCCCACGCGCCGAACGCCCGCAGGCACGACTGCGACGCGAGACCCAAGCCGGGGCCATCTGCGCCAAGTGCACCGTCGTCGACGACTGCCGAAGCTTCGCTCGCGAGAACCACGAGTACGGCTACTGGGGTTCTGAGTCAGAGGAAGAACGCCACCGCGCCGGCTACACCGTGTCGGCCCCCATCGGAATCCGCGCTCGCCCAGCCGCCCTCGCCAACTAACAACCTGCGCTGAGCTCTGGTCGCTGCGCTGCAACGGCAACCGCGACCGAATCGCTCGCTAACGTGGCGCCATGACACCAAGCGAGTTCGTCTCCGATTTCATTAGTGCCTTCAATACTCGCAATCTTGAAGCAGCCATCGCGATGGTCGACAACGAGTGCGAATACGACAACGTGCCGATGGGCAAGGTCGTTGGTCCCGAGGGCATTCGCGCAAGCCTCGAACCCTTCATTGCGATGTGCGACCAAATCGAGTGGCTGGTGTCGCACCAAGTTGAGTCGGGCACCATGCATGCCGGCGTCGTGATGAACGAACGAGTCGACCGTTTCCACCTCGGCGACCATTGGCTTGAGATTGCTGTCGCCGGCTTGTTCGTCATTCGCAACAACAAGATCGTGTTGTGGCGCGATTACTTCGATAAGCAGACCTTCATCGAGCAGATGTCGGCATAGCCAACGCCGCGTTTCGTAACCATGTGGCACCCCACGCCTATGGTGTGAAACATGAGTCCTTACCCGTCGAGCCTCGGCACGTTGGCAGACCTACGTTTTGGCGTTGTCGATGTCGAAACCTCGGGCTTGTCAGCGAGCAAGCATCGGGTTTTGCAAGTAGCTGTTGTCACGGTCGATGGCAACGGAACCGTGCTCGACAAGTGGGTCAGCCTGATCCGACCCCGCAATCGGTGGTTCTTCCGCCTCGGGCCTCAGCACATCCACGGCCTCACCCGCTCAGCGCTGCGGTCAGCACCGCCAGCCAATACCGTGCTCACCGAACTGGCGACTCGATTAGCGGGCACCACCTTCACCGCCCACAACGCCAAGTTCGATGCGGGCTTCTTGCAACAGAGCGCACAGCGAGCGAACATCGACCTGCACCTGAGCGCGCCGCTGTGCACGCTCAAACTGTCTCGTCGGCTCGACCCGGGTCGAACCCTGTCACACAAGCTCACCGATGTGTGCGTTCGCTACGGCGTCACACTCGATCGACCGCACGACGCTCTCGAAGACGCCCTCGCCACCGCCGCCGTATTGCCGTTCTTGCTTCAGGCTCACGGCGTCAGCAATGCCGATCAGGTCTCGTTGCTCTCCACGCCATAGCGGCGCAGCACAGCTTGGGCAGCTACGGCCGCCAGCGACGACCATCGTTCGGGCTGCAGCACAACAGCCGAAGCACCCAGGCGAAGTAACAGTCGCGACAACCATTGTTCACCGGTGACCGCGAGCACCACAATCGACATATCGGCTAACGACTCGTCTTGAGTGATCGAGTCAGTTGGATAGCGCTCGATCATCCACAACATGTCGGTCGGCATCCGCAATGTGACCCGCTCGAAATCGGGGTCGCCGATGAACCATGTACGAGCATCGGGCACCACCACGGCGCGCGCAGCGTCGAAGACGCCGGTTGCTTCGGTAGCCATGATTCGATCGATTCTGAAGTTGCGTTCCTCGCCCGATCGATGATCGTCGGCGAGCAAATACCAGTGGCCGCTGTCGGTGAAGACTGCTCGCGGTGTGATGTCTCGATGAGTTACCTCGTCACGCGAAGGTGTCCAGTACGACATACGCAACCGCTGGCCACTGGCTGCGGCCGCAGCGAGTTCATCGGCAACCTCGGGCCGGTCGAGATCGACCACGACACCATCGTCACCCAGCTCAATGGCAAGCTTGTCGAGCGCCCGCCCAAGTGGGCCCGCGGGGTCGGCCCCGGGTAGCTGCATCGCTGAGCGACTCGCCACGAGTAGGGCAAAGCCCTCTGGCGCAGTGAGCCGCAACGGTCGAGTAAAGAGCCTGGGCACCCCCGCGTAGACCATGCCTTCGTCGATACGGACGTCGATTAGTTCGTCAAGATACGGCGGCAGGCCACACATCGAGGCTCGCTCAAGGTCGGCGATGAGTTCGGCCTCGGTGAGCGAGAAGTGCGCAGCCATCTCAGACACGGGAACTTCCTCGCGCTGCATCAACCACGGCAACATCACCAAGAGCCGCTTGAGGCGCTCGTGCGCCGGGCGGGGTCCGCGCTTGGCCATCAGCGATCACCTGCGTTTGCGGCAGCAACAATTTCGTTGAGCCATTGAATTGTCTCGTCACGAATCTCGGCGGGGCCTTCGACCACCGCGTGTTCACCGAAACCGAGCAACCACGTATGAAACGCAAAACGATTGAGACACGGCACTTCGACGGTCATTGAACCGTCGGGGTTCGGGGTGCCGAAGCCAGTGAGCCCAAGCTCGCCCGCCGCATGCCACCCGCGGCTTGCGTCGATGCGCACTTGAGCAACGCTGATCTCCGTATCGGGATCACCCATCAGGCGTGGATCGGCAGGAAATGCCTCGCGGATATCGAACCCCTCCGGGCGTTCGAAAGAGCCAGCTTCGCCAACAGCGACAGAACCCTCGATGCGATCAACTCGATAGGTGCGCTGCTCATTGTGAGCGTGTTCGTGGCCGATGAGATACCAGCGGCCATCGCGCAACAACAGCCCATATGGGTTGACCACCCGAACAACGTCTCGATACGAGAAATCAGCAGTAGCTCGTGACGTAATGGCCTCTTGTAGGGGTGGGAGCACATCGAACGTGGGGACTCTGGCGGCCACCGCAAGCGATGGCTGCTCGCTGCCGACGCCCAATTTCCACAAACCGTCTTGCCCCCACGAATCATCAGAGTGGGCCGCAGCGACCGCAAGTTGCAGCGCTCGACGTTCGTCGTCGGTGAGATCGAGATCGGCTAATTCGTAGCGGCGACGGTCGATTCTGTAGGCGGTGCGCCCCGCCTGATCGCCACCGAGAACTTCCTGTTCGATGGTGATACCAAGCTCGCGCAGCACGGTCTTGTCGCGCTCGAAAGCGCCACGAAGAGCAGCCTCGCCGTTGGGGTACTGATCGGTCAGTTCGTGCGCAATTCGTTCGAGCGTGAGCGGCTCACGCGTTTCGAGAAGCAGCGCCAACAGATTGGTAAGTCGCTCAAGCGGATCGGCCATGGCACTGGAGCGTAGATGCTCAGTCGGAGGCTTCGGCGCGACTGCTGTCGATGACCCGGCGCATGATGGCCACGACATCGTCGCTCAGCGCCCCTGGCGTAAGGACTCCGGCGACACCGAGTTCGATGAGCTTGGCAGCATCGAGCGGCGGGATGATGCCCCCGACAACGACCGGAATGTCGACACCGCGCTCACGCAACTTGGCGACCACCAACGGAGCCAGGGTCATGTGTGCTCCGCTGAGCATCGACAAGCCGATGGCGTCGACGTCTTCGTCG
>JAPKZR010000019.1 GCA_026393695.1 Actinomycetota bacterium | reverse complement strand
GTTGAGCCTGCAGCCGGGGATTTCTTCAGTGCCGCAGAACCACAACGCATCGCGACGCATGACCGCGCGATGACTGCGACGCAGCAGCAGCATGTCGCCGATGGTTCCGTTGAGGCCGGCCAGATAATGCAACACGTGAACCTGCGTATGGCTGCGGTTCACCTGTGGGATCTGCTCGTAGTCGTGATGCCAACCCACGCCCGCAAGCCCTGCGGTGTGGCGAGCCGCGTGGCAGTGGTGCAGCGCGTAGTTGGGGTCGCCCATGAGCTGGTCCATGACAGCGAGCGTCTTTGGGTCGGTGATGAGCGAACAGAGTTCGTCGTACTTCCACACGTTGCGACCATCGAAGCGCGGCTCGGTATCGGCGTACCGGTCGACCTCTTCGCTGGCTGCGCGGATCTGCTCCGGTGACAAGAAGCCTTCTCGCACCACAAAGCCATCTTTATGAAACTGAAGAACTTCTTCGTCAGTCAACACGTTCAGGTCGGTCTGCATGGGCGGATCGTACGGCATTGGTGAACCGTTTGTTATTACTGGCGGATGCGTGATGCCGGCTGATAATTCTTGCCGGCTGTCTCATCGACACGTGACAACAACAGTTCGCACGGCGGCTCAAACCGCTCGGCAAATTCGATGGAGCGCTCAAGCCCAAGCGCTTGCCACATCGGAATACAGAATCGGTCGGTTGCATCTTCGATCTGTTGACGCAACGCCAAGCCTGCGGGCAACACGGTGTGGCCATCGGCCAGGCCGCGAGCGTTGAGGGCAGCCCAGCCGCTGTCGATATCGGCGGGCGACGTGCCGCGCGACTTCGCCAGCCAGTCGGGCTCATACCCGAGCCATGCGTTGTGCAGAATGGAGGCCTCGGCGTGGGTGAGCCCCTCGGCTACCACCAGCGCCCAATGCGTATCGCCGCGCCACTCGCGTAGGCAGTTCACAGCATGCCAACCCGATAGCAACGGGTCGGTGGGGCGAGGCATTGCGAGGTGCGCCCCGAAGAACACTCGTCCGACAAGGGGCAACTGATCGACAACGGCCCAGAGCTCGGCAGCCATCTCGGTGAGTGGTTCGATGATGTCGGGCGCGTGTTCGCGAAGCCCTTCGACCACGGCTGCATCGCGTGCTGCCCAGATGTCGCCGAAGCGCTCGGGGGTGCCGAGAAACTGAAATACGGCGCTAATCCCTGCCGGGCTGATCGAACCAAACGATGCAACGACAGCGCTGGCACCGGCGCCGGCCAATGGTGCGCACCGTGAGGCGATGTAGCCAAGTGGCCCGGCGAAGGCTTCGGGCATGCCAGCGTCTTGGTAACGGCGACCCGCGCCAGGATCCCAGAAGATCCATCCGATGGTGGTCTGTACCGAGCGGGCGTTACGTCGAGCAACCTCAAGCCAGTCGACGGCGGCATCTCGAGAGTCGGAAGTCATGCCACAAGTTAACGCAGCGTGGTCTCGATCTTCGATGCCCACTCGGCCCGGTCGGTGGCTCGCAGGCGCGTGAGGTATTCGGGGAGGTGGCCACGAATATGGAACGGGCCACCTTCGTCGAGAATTGTCTGCATCGGATCGCGTGGGGCAAACGACCGTTGCATCTGTTCGGTGGTCCACTGATCGAGGATGTTTCGAGCGGCTGCGGCTGCGGCTATCGGCGCGTGGCTCGACATGAGGTTGGTTTGTTCATGGGGATCCGCAGCGACATCGAACAACATCTCGGGGTCCCATGCGGCGTGATACCCATCGTGCAAGGTGCGCAGGTACAGGTGGTCGCCAGTGCGAACGCCGCGCTGACATGTCCACGCACCTTGGCTCAAAATCAGATGTTCGCGCCCCGCGCTGTTTGCCCCCGACTCGATGTCTGATCGCAGCGACACGCCATCCCAATGCGACGGCACGCGTGCACCGGCGAGATCGGTGATGGTGGCCGCGATATCGAGGTGGTAAGCGAGTCCGTTCTGCACGCTGGCAGGAACGCCGGGCCACGCCAACACGGCCGGTATGTGTGCGGTTGCTTCGTCGGCGGCCATGTGATCGGCGTAGACACCCAACTCGCCGAACGCCTCGCCGTGATCGCTGCTGATCAGAATGGCAGTGTCGTCAAGCACCCCAAGGTCGTCGAGCTTTGCGAGCAGGCGCCCTACTGCATCGTCGGCGTAACGAATGCCTACGTCGTATCCGTCGAACATCTGCTTCACCTCATGCGAGTTGCTGAGGTTCCACGGATGACGCGGCGGCGGGGGTCCCCATTCGTCGGGTTTGAAACCCCACGGTTCTTGGGCCGAGTGAGGCCCCGGCAGCAACCAGTTTCGTGCACGAACATCTTCGGTGTGCCATGCCGGCGCTGGCTCAGACTCGAACGGATTGCCGTATTCCTCGGGTGTGTTGTACGGCGTGTGCGGATCCCAGAGGTGCACGTGTAAGAACCATGAGTCGTCGCTGCCTCGGCGGTCGAGCCAATCGAGCGCACCCGGCAACACCTGGTCGGCGCGTTCGGCCCCGAAGCCGCGCATCAGGTTCATGGTCTCCATGAAGCCCGCGGTCCACCACCACGCGCCGTGTCGCAGCGGAAAGCTCGAGATTGATGCTGTGTGATAGCCAGCGCGCATCAGCGTGGACGGCAAGGACCCGGTAGCGATCTGCGAAAAGAAGCCGCGCTTGGCGCCGGCTGATGCAAGGTCGGCGGCGGCTCCGCCGTGATTAGCCACACCGTTTCGTATCCCGAACATTCCGGTGGTGAGCGCGGTGCGACTCGGCAGGCACGGCACGTCAGACGCGTACACGTTGGTAAATCGAACGCCCCTGGCCGCGACCGAGTCGATGTTCGGCGAGGTGTTGCGATGGTAGCCGTAGCAGCCAAGGTGATCTGGCCTCAGCGTGTCGATGTCGACAAACAGAATCCGCACAAATCCCCCCGGATTCCTTTGGCACCCCTAGTGATATCTCTGGCGGAACGAATAGGGCCTCTTTGCTGCTCAGGCTATAGAGCCTCGTATCAGTCGGGACGCATCGGAGCGCACCCGAAACGCCAAACTCTTGCAGGCGGTTCTCAGCGACTTCGTCGTGCTCAATCTCGGCGTCGCGGGCTTCGGGGCTGAGAAAGTCCACTTACAAAGGAAGTTCAACTTTGTAAGTGGACACACCATACACTTTCTATCTGTGGACATCCATAACTTTCAAGCTGCTGCGCCTGGACAGGTAGTGCCAATTCGAGGTCACGATCCGCGCTTCGGAGAGGATTACGATCATTGGGCATTCTGCCCGGATCCGCTGCCTGTAGACATCCAGCTATCACAGGCCACTTGGCAACTGGTGGGTGAGGGGATGCTTGCTCTTGGCCGACTGGATCAAGCAGGCTGTCAAGTACCGGATGCATTCGTGCTGCGACGCGGCTTGGTTCGACGGGAGGCCCAGTCGACTTCCGCGTTAGAAGGCACCGTCGCTCCATTGGAGGACGTCCTTGAGGCCGACCCTGATGATTTTGATGAGGATGGGCAAACAGCTGAGCTGAGCGAGGTACTGAACTACGTCCGCGCCGCCGAGTATGCCTACGCCTGGGTCGGCGGGGACTTACCCATCTCGCTGACGTTGCTGCTCGATGTGCACAACGCTTTGGTTCGATCAACAAAGGCAGACGGGCCGCAAGCCGGCAAGATTCGAACGCAGCAGGTCGTCATCGGGCCACCGAGCACGCGTGTCCAAGACGCGCGCTTCGTACCCATGCCGCCAGGTGCCGATTTGGAGGCTTCCGTCCGCGACCTTATGACCTGGATCGAATCGCGAACGCCCTCACAGAACGTCTTAGTTTCAGCCGCAATGGCTCATTACCAGTTCGAGACTCTGCATCCGTTCAACGACGGCAATGGACGAATCGGCAGGCTGATAATCGTGCTGCAACTACTTCGCTCGGGGACGCTGCGAGAAGCGCTCCTGACGGTGTCGCCTTGGTTTGAGGCAAGACGTCGCGAATATCAAGACCAACTGCAACGTCTCAGCGAGACCGGGAATTGGGATGCTTGGGTCGGGTTCTTCGCAACCGGTATTCGTTCGCAGGCGGAGTCAACATCGAAGAAGGTGTCCGATCTTCTCGCCTACCGCGACGAAGTGAGGGCCCTCGCGCGCAGCCAAGGACTCAGAGGTGTCGCGATCGACATCATTGAGACTCTGATCACGCGTCCCGTATTCAGCATCTCGTCCATTGCGGATGTACATCGGCCGATCACGCCCCAGGCGGTGGGTGCGGCCGTGAGGCGTCTGGTCGATCAGGGAGTACTCGTAGAGACCACCGGCGCGAAGTATGGCCGCGTGTTTGCCTCTCCTCGGGTGCTCAGCATTCTGCAGGCTTAGGCGCAGTTCGGCCGAGCGCGAGTGGTTCGCAGGAAAAACGCGGGCAACTTCGTTTGACGGCTGTTTTCAGCGGACTCGGTTTGGAGTCAGAAAAAGGCTCTGACCTTGGCGGAACGAGAGGGATTTGAACCCCCGGCCCCTTGCGAGGCTTCCGCTTTCAAGGCGGATGCATTTGGCCACTCTGCCATCGTTCCGCCCGACAGGCTAGCGTCGCCGCTCATTGTCCGGTGAGTACAAATCGGCCGAACGTGAATGATCGAGGCATCGAGCAGCGTTGGTCACAACGATTTCGCGATGATCAACTCGATATTGGCTGCACATTGCAGATGCAGGTCGGCGTTTCGTCCCGTTAGTATTGCGGGCGGAGAGGTGCCAGAGCGGCCGAATGGGGCACCCTGCTAAGGTGTTGATGGTTTCGGCCATCCGTGGGTTCAAATCCCACCCTCTCCGCCATTTGGCCTGTTTGGCTTTTCCGCTCGTGCGCAACCGAAACACTCAATACCCTGAGTGTCGACGGTTGGAGGTTCGTGATGCTGCGTGCGGAACGCTCTGTGATCCCCGTGTTTTGCGGGGCCGTGTTTGTCTTTGCCGGGCTGTTCGTCTCGTGCGGGCGCGACAGCCACTCGTTGCCAGATCTCGGTGTGTCACCCCAATCGCAGCCGGTCGATGAGACCAATGCTGTGCCGTCCATCGTCAGCGCCCCGGCTGTAACAAGCGGTACCCCGGAACTGTCTGGCGAGGATCACGTTCGCGCCGATTTCTTGGCCGCAATGGCTGCTCGCAAGAAGTGCGACTTCAAGCCAGCGGCGTGCGACTTTGCTGCAGTATCGGCGCAGGGTTCTGAGATGGATCTCATTACTCGCCAGACGATGACGATGTATACCGACAACAGCTTGAGGGCTGTCGCTGGCCGCGGCGACGTGTTCATTCGAGTCGAGTCGGTGAAGGTGTCGG
>JAPKZR010000094.1 GCA_026393695.1 Actinomycetota bacterium | reverse complement strand
GCCACGCACCAAGTTTCCGGCGACCATCGTGCGGGTGTTCGACGATGAGGGCAATTGCGGAATCGGCTCGGGCGATGCGATGTACGGCTTCGACGATTATCAGCGGTACTTCATCGGACAAGATCCGCTTTATCTCGATCGTCATGCGGCGGTGCTCTCGAACATCGAGTTTCATGCTGGACGTCCGTGGCCAATGGACGTAGCGCTGTGGGATCTTGCGGGCAAGATTCGCGATGAGCCGATCTGGAAGATGGTCGGTGGCACGAGTAATCGCATTCGTGCCTATGCGTCGAGTGGTGTGCACCGCTCGGTGCCCGAGATGGTGCAGGTGGCACGCCAAGCAATCGCATTGGGATTCCCTGCGCTGAAGGTTCGCTTTGGACGGCCAAGTCTTGATGAGGACCTCGCTGTGATTAGCGCTGTTCGCGATGCCGTGGGCGATCAGCTTGAGCTGATGGTCGACTGCAATCAGGGTTGGCGAATGGCGTGGGATACGCAGCGCCCTTGGGACGTAGACCATGCCACGGTTGTCGCGCAGCGGCTCGAAGCCGAGTCGGTGTACTGGATGGAAGAGCCGCTGCATCGCGGCGACTACGACGGCATGAGCGAACTTCGTCAGCGCGTGAGAATCCGCATTGCCGGTGGCGAGCTCACTCGCGAGCCCTATGAGTTTCGTGAGCTGCTGACACGCGGTTGCTTCGATGTCTTCCAGCCCGACTGTGTGTGCTCGATGGGTATCTCGGGGCTGCGTCACTTGGCACACGAAGTGCACGAGCAAGGCAAGATCTTCACTCCACACACATGGGGCAATGGCATCGGGGTGATGGCCAACTTGCATCTCACCGCTGGCACCGTTGGCGCACCGTTTATCGAGTTTCCATTCGACCCGCCCGAATGGACAACGGCCCGTCGCGATTTCATCCTCACCGAAACCATCGAGGCCGACGGCGACGGCTGGATCACCCTGTCCGATCGCCCAGGTCTTGGCATCGAACTCGACGAAGACGTGCTCGCGCGGACTCGTACTGGTCAAGCCACGTTCGCGTAGGGTAAGCGCTCGTGGCGCGTACTCCTGATGTGGCAATGAAGCGCGAGCTACTCGACCGGGTGGTTGCGTATTTGGCCGAACATGGTCTCGGCGACATGTCGTTGCGACCAATGGCCGCCGCTCTCGACACCAGCCCAAATCGCCTGGTGCATCATTTCGGATCGAAGCAAGAACTGCTCGTGGCTGCACTCGCGCAAGCGATACAGATTCAGGTCGAGGTGAGCAACGGCTGGCTCAAGCGCAACCCCAAGATCAGCCAGGCCAACTTGTTGCGGCGTTGGTGGAAATGGCTCAACGCTTCGCCTGCGAACTTGGCGCTGTCGCGGCTTGGTCTCGAGGCGGCCACTCTTGAGGCCACTCACACCGGCTTGGCTGGCGATGTGCGCGCCGACCAGATCGGTGTGTGGCGAACCTCGATCGAGCAGCGTCTCATCGACGAGGGACTGTCGCCAGTGCAGGCAGTGACCGAGTCGTCGTTGCTCAAGGCAATGTTCACGGGGCTGATGGTGGACCTCATGGCAACGGGCGACCGCAAGCGGCTCACTCAGGCACTCGAGGTTGGGCTGTCGCGTCTCGAGAGTTTGCTGTTGGAGCTACGTGCTTGCTGAGTTATTT
>JAPKZR010000177.1 GCA_026393695.1 Actinomycetota bacterium | reverse complement strand
GCAGGTGCAGGGCATTGAGCACAACGGCACCGAGTTGGTGGTTCGGCTCAGCGGTGGCGAGTCGGTGGCGAGCGACGTGATTGTTGTGGGCATTGGCGTAACGCCGGTGACCGACTGGCTCAGCGACAGCTCGCTCGTGTTGCGCGACGGCATCGTGTGTGACGCCACGCTCAATGCTGGCGCACCTGGCGTGTATGCCGCTGGCGACATTGCGCGCTGGCCGAATCCTCAATTCGATGGCGAAGAGATGCGAGTCGAGCATTGGACCAACGCCTCTGAGCAAGGGCTCATCGTGGCCAAGAACATCATTGCTACGTCACGCGGCGAGCAGCCCGACGAGTACAGCGCTGTCCCGTTTTTTTGGAGTGAGCAATACGGAACACGACTGCAGTTTCTGGGTCGCGCTGCCGGCGATGATGAGGTGCGCATCGTCAAGGGATCGGTGGCCGATCGTTCATTTCTTGCGCTCTACGGATCGCAAGGAAAGTTGCGCGGCGCGCTTGGCGTTGCGATGCCCAAGCCCGTGATGCAGTGTCGACGGTTCTTGCTTGACAAGCTGTCGTTCGCCGATGCCATCGAGGCCGCTGCCGCGCTGTGACCAAACGGCAAGCCGCGCCTCGCGCGAGGCGTAGCATTCGCGCATGAGTTCACATTTGTCGGATGTCTGGTTTTCAGTCACGCCGTTGCAGGCGACCTCGTAATGGCCGGCCCAGACCCAGAACGCCTTGCGGTGCTGCGCTCGTTTCGCGAGGCCAATGCCATTCTCGATCGAGCACTCACTGTTGCACTCGACGAAGAACGCGAGATGCCGCTGGCGTGGTTCGAAGTGCTCAATGCGTTGCAAGCCTCGGGCGGCAAACTTCGGGTGCTCGACCTTGCCGAGCGCGTCGTTGCGACGCCGTCAAGTTTGTCTCGCCAACTCACTCGGATGGAAGACGATGGATTCGTGCGCCGCGATCGGGGCCACGTCGACGATCAGCGTGCCGTTCTTATCGTGCTCACTCGCGAAGGCCGCGAGACCTGGCGCCGCGCCAACACCACATACCAGCGCGTCGTGAAGCGGATGTTCACTGGGCATCTCACCGACACCGACGTGGCCAACATGCATCGTGTGTTGTCGAAGCTGCTCGAAAATCGCTGAGAGCTCAACGCGTTCATACTGATCCTCTGTTGGATTCGTTGTAGTCGTGGGCAGCGCATAAGAATCACGAGTGCACGATCGGCCTACCCCCTGAGGCAACGATCTTTCTCGAGGAGTAATTCCATGATTAACGCAGTCATCGTCGACGCAATCCGAACGCCGCTTGGCCGTCGTAATGGCAAGTTGAAGAACTGGCACCCTGTAGATCTCGCCGCCGAGACACTCAAGGCGCTCATCGACCGCACCGGCATCGATCCAGGCCTCATCGACGACGTCGTGATGGGCTGCGTGATGCAAGTGGGCGAGCAGGCATTCAACATCGGCCGCAACGCTGTGCTGGCTGCAGGCTGGCCCGACACGGTTCCAGCAACCACCATCGATCGCCAGTGCGGTTCGTCGCAGCAGGCAGCTCACTTCGCAGCACAGGGTGTCATGGCTGGCGCATACGACATCGTGGTTGCCGCTGGCGTCGAAGTGATGACCCGCGTGCCAATGGGTTCGGCAATGGCCGATGGCAAGTATGGGTTTCCATTCGGCACCGCAGTTGGCGCTCGCTACGCACCGCAGGGCGGCCTCGTGCCACAAGGCATCTCGGCCGAACTCATCGCCGACAAGTGGAACATCACCCGCGACGACATGGACGCATTCGGTTTGCGCAGCCAGACATACGCATTGCGTGCCACCAATGAGGGACGCTTCGATCGAGAGATCCTGCCGGTGCTCGATGCCGAGGGCAACATGATGACCACCGACGAAGGCCTGCGCGATACCACGATGGAGTCGCTCGGAATGCTCAAGCCGTCGTTCCGCCCAGTGGAAGAAGGCGGCCGCGTCACACCAGGCAACGCCTCGCAGATCACCGACGGCGCCTCGGCGATTCTCATCATGAGCGAAGAAAAGTGCAACGAGTTGGGTCTTACCCCCCGTGCTCGTTTTGTGAACTTCTCGCTTGCTGGCGACGATCCTCGCTACATGCTCACCGCACCGATTCCGGCAACGCACAAAGTGCTGCAGCGCGCCGGCCTCACCATCGACGACATCGACCTCGTTGAGATCAACGAAGCGTTCGCCTCGGTGGTGCTGGCATGGGAGAAAGAACTTCACCCCGACATGGATCGCGTGAACCAGAACGGCGGCGCTATCGCGCTCGGCCATCCGTTGGGCTGCTCGGGCGCCCGACTGATGACCACGTTGCTCAACGAGCTCGAGCGCACGGGTGGCCGCTACGGCCTGCAGACGATGTGTGAGGGCGGCGGCATGGCCAATGCCACCATCATCGAACGCTTGGGCTGAGCTCATGCCCGCCTTGTCCACGATTCTTTGGGTGGGGTGCGCCTTTGTGTTGGCCTATGTCCTGTGGAAAACCGGCATTGGCATGTTGCGCAGTATGACCACGCCGCTGCCCCCACCGCCACCTCCTGGTGAGATGCGACGTATCAACGTGAAGTACCGGTGCAGCATGTGTGGGCTGGAGATCAAGCTGATGTTGGCACCGGATCAAGACCCTCCACCACCGCGTCACTGCCTTGAAGATATGGATCTCGTCGCGCCAATCGAGTGACGCCGTTTACCCACAGGCTGTGGACAACGTGTTGAGAAACAACACTCGTGTAATTCGAGCCCAAGCGGGCGAGTCAGCGGATCAATGCCACTTCGTGGCGGTGTAGAGACCGCCCATGATGAAGCCAAGGCCGATGAACACGGGCCAGTTGCTATTGGTCTCGAGCAGGTACCGAGCGAGGATCGTGAGCGTGCCAAGGATCAACAGAATGATCATCAAAATCGGAACCCAGCGAGCGCTTTCACGAACCGAGTGAGGGATTGGTGGGGTGTAACGCGACGATGCTGCAACACCGCCCGACGAGCTGCCGCTCGCACTCGATGGCGCGCCGGCCGCGGGCGTTTGCCCGGGCTTGGTGCCCTTAGGAGTAGTTCTTCCGCCAGTTTTGCGCTTAGGAGGTGCCACGAAAAAACGAGTGTAGGCGATGAACCCACTCGACAGCGCAGTGTTCGACAAGCGAAGCTATAAAACGTGAAACGCGTCCTCGTCCTCGACAGCTACGACAGCTTCGTCTACAACCTTGTTCAGTACCTCGGGGAGCTCGGCGCAGACCCGCTCGTGTACCGCAACGATGCGCTCACAGTCGAGCAGGCATTGGCCCTAGAACCCGACGCTGTGCTGTTGTCGCCCGGTCCGGGTCGACCCGAAGACGCCGGCATTTTGTGTGCGGCGATCCCAGCGTTCGCGGCTCAAGGTATTCCGGTGCTCGGCGTGTGTCTTGGCCATCAGGGCATTGGTCATGTGTACGGCGCCAGCGTGGTGCGTGCGCCAGAGCTGATGCACGGCAAGACCAGCCTTGTGCATCACACCGGTAAGGGAGTGTTCGCCGGACTTGATTCGCCGCTTGAGGCAACGCGTTATCACTCGCTCACCATCGACCCGGCCACGGTTCCGGCCTGCCTTGAGGTGACGGCGCAAACCGATGACGGCATCATCATGGGAGTCCGCCATCGTGAGCTACCGGTCGAAGGCGTGCAGTTTCACCCGGAGAGCATCTTGACGACGGCCGGCCACGCGCTGCTTGCCAACTTCTTGGCCTATGCCGACAACGCAGCGCTGAGCGCGCCCTAACAGGCGCTGAGCCACCTCTGCGGGGTGCTACGGCGCAGCGGTGGTGCTTGTAGTTGTGGCAGGCGCAGTGGTCGTTGGGGCCACGGTGGTGGTGGTGGGTGCTGGCAGTGCCTTACCCACGGTGATGGTGATGGTAGAGCTTGAGTTCACCAGCGCACCGCGTGGCGGATCCTGCAACATCACGCGGCCGTCGTTGGCGCTGCCGAACGGCACGTCTTGGAAGATGACCGGCGCAACGATGAGTCCCTTCGAGGCAATGAGTACTCGAGCCTGATCTTCTTTGAGACCAATCAGCGGCGGCACCGTGACCTGAGTTGCTCCGCTGCTCACGAACAAGGTGAGTGCGCTGCCCTTGTCGACCTGTTGGTCGATGGCTGGGCTAGTGCGAATGACCGAACCGAGTGGCACGGCGTCGTTTGCTTCGGGTGTAATCGTGACCACGAAACCGAACACTTCGGATTCGAGCAGCGACTTGGCTGAAGCACCGTTTTGGCCAACCACATTGGGCACGGTGACCTTGCCCTTGCCCTGCGAGATCACCAGGTTGACCACTGAGCTTTGCTTGGCCATCTCTAGACCTGCAGGAGACTGGCTAATGACCGCTCCATCGGGAATTGCAGGGTTGTCGGCGTAGTCGACAGTGCCCACGCCGAAGCCCTTGCCGATGAGTTTGTTGCGTGCGTCGAGCAACGAGAGCGTGGTGACATCGGGGACCGGCTGCAGTTCGCTCTTGGGGTTATAGGTGAGCGTGATGGTTTGCGCTTTACTCACGATGAAGCCGGCAGCTGGCTCGCTGAGGTAGACCACGCCCTCGGGCTGGTTGGGATCGACCTGGGAGACGCCAACGGGGCTGAGGCCTTTGTCGGTGAGCACCTTGGTTGCTTGATCGAGGGGCAGACCGGTGACATCGGGAAGTGCAAACGACGTGGCGCCCGAGTCATTGCTGAGTGCCTTGAACAACACGAATGCGCCAATGGCAAGCAGTGCAACCGCAACAAACGCGGCGATGCCGTACCAGCCGCGCCGTGGTGGTGGGTCGTAGTAGACGGCCTCGTTTGCGCCGGTGGGATGCTGGCTCTGTGGCACGGCCTGGGTGCGCGGCATGAGTGCGGTGGCACCCGGATCGGGAAGCGAAGGCAGCGACACGGTTGTGCCCACCACGATGGGGGGATTCACCGTGCGAGGTACGGCAACGGTGGCGGCGGATGAGGCAGATGCACCTGCCGCAGCTGTGGCACCGCCGAGCATTTCGGACAACGCGCGCACTGGCTCGCCATTGCGGAAGCGGCGCAGGTCGTCGCGTAGCGCCTCGCCATCGGCGTAGCGATGCGCTGGGTTCTTCGCCAACAACTTGGCGACGATGGCCTCGAATGGCTTGGGCACATCGGGGGCGATCTGGTTCAGCGGTTGCGGTGCTTCGTGCACCTGCTTGTACGCAATGGATACGGGGTTGTCGCCAGCGAATGGCGCCTTGCCCCCCACCATTTCGTACAGCACGATGCCCAACGAATACAGATCGCTGCGTGGATCGGGCTGAGCGCCCTGCGCCTGCTCGGGTGAGAAGTAGGTGGCGGTGCCCATCACGAGACCAACCTGAGTGAGGTTGTTGTCGGCCGCAGAGTTCATTGCCCGGGCAAT
>JAPKZR010000186.1 GCA_026393695.1 Actinomycetota bacterium | reverse complement strand
TAGATGGTGTCGCTGCGGGTGAAGAGGAACAGTTTTTGTTCGAGCGACAGTTCGTAGGGCAGGTGCTCGCCGATGAGTGCCGCGGCACCCATGATGTCGACAATGAGTTCGCCGAGATCACTGTGCCATGTGCCCCAGAACAGCTTGCCGATGCTGGACTCGGGGCCGGGCACGCCGGCACCCATCGAGCGCAGCGCGTTCCAGCGCAAGAGTTGTAGTCCGGTGTGCGCTTTGACGAGACGTTGGCGAATCACGGGGTGATCGAGTTTGCCGTGTTGGCGGGCAAGCTCGATGGCGCCTTCGAGCTCGCGTTCGAAACCAACTTGCTGAGCAAGTGTCGAGATGCCGCGCTCGAACCCCAGCAAACCCATCGCCACGCGCCAGCCTTCGCCGGGAGCGCCCACGATCATGTCGGCAGGGGTGACCGCATCGGTGAAGAAGGTCTCATTGAACTCGCCGCCGCCAGTGATCTGACGGATGATGCGCGTCTCGACGCCAGGTTGGTCCATCGCAACGAGCAAGAACGACAGGCCTTTGTGGCGTGATGATCCGGCTTCGCTGCGAGCGACAATGAAACACCAGTGGCTCACGTGAGCCAGCGAGGTCCACACCTTTTGTCCGTTGAGCACCCACTGCGCATGTGCAGCATCGGACCCGCTGGACGATGGTGTGAGCACCGCTTTGGTCTGCACGTTGGCGAGATCGCTGCCTGCATTGGGTTCGCTGTAACCCTGACACCAACGCTCGGTGCCATTGAGAATGCCGGGCAGGAAGCGCTCGCACTGTGCCGGTGTGCCATATTCGATGAGCGTTGGGCCAAGCAGGTTTTCGCCCATGTGGTTCACACGCGCGGGTGCCTGAGCGCGCGTGTATTCCTCGGCCCAAATGATCTGTTGGTTCACCGACGCGCCTCGTCCGCCGTGCGACTCGGGCCAGCCGAGACCGATCCACCCGGCGCGTCCGAGCTCGAGCTCCCAAGCGACGCGTACGTCGAAGCCCACCTCTTCGTCGCCGGGTCCACCGCGGCCTTTAAGTTCGGCGTATTCGCCGACAACGGACGCCGCAAGCCACTGCTGGGCGTGGCTGCGGAAGTCGTCGTCGGACATCGACGCGAAAGACGCCTTCGACGTCTCGGCGGCCGACATCGGCTCGTTCATCAGTTGGGTGTTTCCTTCGCAGCCGCGGCGCGCTTCATCTCTTCGACCATGTCGAGGAACGGCAAACGCTCGAACTTCACCGTGGCTGGCAGACGCTCTTCGATGAGCTCTGGCGTCCAGCGGGTGTCGTTGTACATCGCGCGCACTTCTTTGGGCTGGCTCCACACGGCGATCTTGTTGCCGACGGCTGAGTAGACCTGACCGGTGATGTGCTTGCTCTTGTCGCTGAGCAAGTAGACCGCCATTGGGGCGATATCTTCGGGCTCGCCATTTTCGGCCAATTGCATCGGCACGTTTGCGCTCATGCGAGTGCGGGCCACAGGAGCGATCACGTTGGCGCGCACGCCGTAGCGCTCGAGGCCAACGGCTGCTGAATACGACAAGCTCACGATGCCGCCCTTGGCTGCTGCGTAGTTGGCCTGAGCCACTGAACCCAATGCCCACACACCGCTGGTGAAGGCAATGAGGCTGCCGCCTTCGGGCTGCTTGCGCATCGCTGCGGCTGCGGCGCGGTACACAGTGAACGTGCCCTTGAGGTGAACGCGAATGACGTCGTCGAACTCTTCTTCGCTCATGTTGAACAACATGCGCTCACGCAAGATGCCGGCCACGCACACGGCGCCGTCGATGCGGCCGTAAGTGTCGAGTGCGGCGGTGACGATGCTCTCGCCGCCAGCCATGGTGCCCACGTCGCTGGCGATGGCCACGGCCTCGCCGCCGGCTGCTTTGATCTCAGCAACCACGCTGTCGGCCACCTCGGAGCTTGGCTCGTTGCCGTCCATGCTCACACCGAAGTCGGCCACCACGATGCGGGCGCCTTCGGCCGCTGCGAGCAGTGCAATCGACCGGCCGATGCCGCGGCCGGAACCGGTGATGGCAATGACTTTGTCCTGTAAGTAACCCGACACGAATATCCCCTTGATAACTCTGTGGCGCACCTGCGCCGACCTGCTGTGGATCCTGAATCGAACCGTGCCGCGAACCCTGCCAAGACTCCCGAAAAAATCCCTCGACAAAGTTTCTGACACGGTGTCAGAAACAAACGTAGCATCGACTATTCTTGGCTTTCGCATGCACCTCGCTGAAACTCCAGAACAAGAAAACCTCCGTAAAGAGCTGCGCGAATACTTCGCTTGGTTGTTGCCCCGCGAGGTGCGCGACAACATGGGCGACAGTGGCGAAGGCAACCCTGAGTTCCGCCGCATCGTGCGCCAGATGGGCACCGATGGCTGGCTCGGTCTCGGTTGGCCAAAAGAGTTCGGCGGCCAGGGTCGGCCACCCACCGACCAGTTCATCTTGTTCGACGAAGTGCAACGCGCTCACGCACCGTTTCCGTTCGTCACGATCAACACGGTTGGCCCCACGCTCATCGCCTACGGCACACAAGAGCAAAAGGATCAGTTCCTGCCTGGCATCTTGGCCGGCGAGACAAACTTCGCGATTGGTTACACCGAGCCCGAGTCGGGCACCGACCTTGCGTCGCTGCGCACCTCTGCGGTGCTCGATGGTGACGAATGGGTCATCAACGGCAACAAGGTGTACACCAGCGGAGCGAACCAGGCCGACTACGTGTGGCTGGCGTGTCGCACCGACCTCGAAGCGCCCAAGCACAAGGGCATCTCGATCATCATCGTGCCCACCAACGCACCTGGCTTTTCGTGGACACCCATCGTCACGGTTGGCGGCAACGTCACAACCGCCACGTACTACACCGATGTGCGCGTGCCGAAGGGCAATGTGGTCAGCGAGATCAACCGCGGCTGGCAGCTCATCACCACGCAGCTCAATCACGAGCGAGTCGGTCTCGCAGCGCTCACCGGTCTCACGCACCGTCTCTACGACGACGTCGTTGCCTGGGCATCGCTCGAGCCATCGGGCGCAGCCAACGATCAGCGCATGCTCGATCTGCCATGGGTGCAGGCCGACTTCGCGAAATGCAAGGCCATCCTTGAGGCCCTCAAGCTGATGAACTGGAAGCTCGTGCGCTCCGTCAACGACGGCACGCTCACGCCGCAAGCGTCATCGTCGGTCAAGGTGTTTGGTACCGAGCGCGCTGTCGAGGTCTACAAGCTGCTCATCGGCATCCTCGGGCCATTCGGTCACCTTCGTCTCGGGTCGCCCGGCGCAGTGCTGCACGGCGAAGTCGAGCAGGCCGGTCGCATGGCGCAGATCAACACCTTTGGTGGTGGCGTCAACGAAATTCAGCGAGACATCGTGGCCACTGTTGGCCTCGGCATGACCCGCGCCTCACGATGAAATTCTGGTGCGCCACTGCGTTCATGAATACCAACGAGTTGGTGCACATTGCGCAGCTGCTCGATCAAGCCAGATACCACGGTCTGCTGATTAGCGATCACCTTGCGTACCCACGCGAGCTCGTAAGTAAGTACCCCTACTCGCCGCACCCCGATGGCCGTCCCATCTGGGCTCCCGAGACCTCGTGGCCAGATCCGTGGGTGCTCATCGGCGCGATGAGCAGCGTCACCACGCAGCTGCACTTCACCACCAACATCTACATCGCGGGCCATCGGCCCATCTTGCAAGTGGCCAAAGAAGTGGCCACCGCTGCAGTGCTCTCAAACGGTCGCGTTGCGCTTGGCGCAGGCGCCGGGTGGATGAAGGAAGAGTTCGACCTGCAGGGCCAAGACTTCTCAAACCGCGGCAAGCGGCTCAACGAGATGATCCCGGCGCTGCGCGAACTGTGGAAGGGCGGATGGGTCGAGTGGCACGGCGAGTACTACGACATCCCTGCGCTCATGCTCGAGCCGCATCCGCCAACGCCCGTGCCTATCTATACCGGTGGCCATACCGACGCCGCTCTGAAG
>JAPKZR010000218.1 GCA_026393695.1 Actinomycetota bacterium | reverse complement strand
GAGTAGGCGCTGCGGCGATGCGCTGCTACCATACGAGCGCCTTCGGGCGATTAGCTCAGTTGGTAGAGCGCTACGTTCACACCGTAGAGGTCATCGGTTCGAGACCGGTATCGCCCACAAACAAAGCCGCAGATTCTGGCGGCTACGACGCCTGCGCGGCGCGTACTTGGGTGGCCAGATCGGCCCGGGCGCGGGCCACACGTGACCGCACGGTTCCCACGGGGCAACCCATTGCTTCCGCAGCCTCGTCGTAGGACAGGCCGGCCACTTGGGTCAGCACGAATGCCTCGCGACGATCAGGGTCAATACTCTTGAGTAGCTCCCAGACCGCAGGGTCTGAGTTGGCAAAAATGCTGTCG
Source organism: Actinomycetota bacterium (assembly GCA_026393695.1). Taxonomy (GTDB): domain Bacteria; phylum Actinomycetota; class Acidimicrobiia; order Acidimicrobiales; family Ilumatobacteraceae; genus WLMZ01. The sequence goes on along the minus strand of JAPKZR010000218.1, from coordinate 5,759 downwards.
GTGGCATTGGTCGTGAGGGCCTCGGCCAAACGGCGCTGGCGTTGACGAGACCGCACATGGTCGGCGCAGACCCGCCGGCCAATGACCAGCATCCAACCAGTAACCGAGGCCTCGCCGCGGTAGCTGGGTAGCGAGCGAAGCACGCGAATATACGTCTCTTGCACGAGGTCGTCTTCTTCGCCAGGCGACCCAAGTGCTGAACACATGCGCCAGATGATCGGCTGGGTAGCGCGAACCAGTTTGCGAATGGCAACGTCGTCGCCCTCAATTGCTGCAGCCACATAACGGCGTAGGCGCTGGTCCAGATCACTCATCGGCGTCAAGATTGGCACATGGCGCTCTGGTCGCAACGCTTTTCATGCAAATTGGGTCGATCGGCCCATGTCCTGAAAAGTTTGCGCCCTCGTGAACACAACGATCTACGATGGCCGGATGAGCAACGAAGTTATTCAGCGGGTCACAGGTCTTCTCCAGGGTTTCGACGCACGAGTTCGCGCAACTGACTCAAGCGCTTGGGGCAATCAGTCCCCGTGCGGCGACTGGACTGCTCGCGATGTTGTGGTGCATGTGGCCAACAACCTGAGCCGCATCGGTGCAGTGCTCTCCAGCGGCGCCCCGGTCGAGGTTGCTGCTGACGCAGATATTGCCGCTGCATGGTCCAGCGCTCAGGCTCAGTTCATCGCTGGTCTCAGCACCGGCGATTTGAGCCAGAACGTGCCCGGCCCATTTGGTCCGATGCCTGCTGAGCAACTCATCGGCCGGCTGATCTGTAACGACGTATTGGTGCACACCTGGGATCTGGCCCGCGCCGTGGGCGGCGATGAGTCGCTCGATCAGGGCGCTGTCGAAGGCGCCCTGTCGGGTCTGCTTCCGCTCGACGCCATGCTTCGCCAGCCCGGCGTGTTCGGTGCCAAGGTCGAAGCGCCTGCCGGAGCCGATGCGCAGACGCAGTTGCTCTGCTTCCTCGGCCGTCAGGTTTAAACACTTCACGACCTTGCATCGATGAAACTCATTCGGGCTGTGGCGCAGTAGTACGTTTGTCGTCATGGGTCGCCTCTGTGAACGTCCAGGATGCTCCGCGCCAGCTGGCGTTGCGTATGGCATGGACCCCGATCGCCTCTTGGTTTGGCTCGATACCGTGCCCGATGGTGCGCCGCCGCTTCGCGCTGGCGTTGTGTGCCGTCGCCACGCCGACGCAATGGTTGTGCCACGCGGGTGGACTCTCGACGATCGCCGCGAGCCGCGTCCGCGCTTGTTCAGAGTGGCCGACCGTGATGCCACCAGCGAACTGCGCCGCATTCGTCGACCAGTTCGTAAGCCCAACGATGGAGTGGCGGCCGAACCGCAACTGATGTTTCACGCTGTGGCCTCAACAGACGACACCGAAGTGCCCGACGCGTCGGCCGTCGAGCATGTCTTGCCCGAAGAACTGCCACCGCTAACTCCGGTGTTGGTTGGCGACTTCGTGCCGCTCGTGTCATCTGACCCCGACGAAACTCGGGCCATGCCGTGGCGTCCCGTATTCGACGATGCCGACGATCTCAATGGCTTGCTCAAGACCACGAGCCCGTTGTTGTCGCGGGCGTTCCGCGGCCAGCAACGCGATCCGCGAGCCAAGGGCTAGCCGAAAAACAAAATCGACGCCCCACCAGAACAGGGGCGTCGATTTGTTTTGTTGGTGTGTATCGGCGCCCCAACCAGGCTCGGGGCGCCGATAACTCTGTGGGTGTTCCCCGTCGGTGTGGGCTTATGGTGCCGACACTGGCGTTGTCGATGACGGGGCGCAAGCTGGGCGCATGCGCTGCACTTCTCTGACGATGCGAGCGTTGGTCTTGTCGATGTCACGCTGCAGCTTCACAATCCGCTGATTGATCTTCTTGACAGCCTTGTTCGAGGCGGTTGCCTTCGATGTGTTGAGCGAAGCGATGCGAGCGGTGAGGCTCGCAACCACGTTGCTCAAACGGGCGGTGCGGGCAGCAACACGGTCGGGCGAGTGCGACGAGAAGCAGTCGCCAGCGGCGTGGTTTGCCTCGTGGTTTGCCTCGTGGACGCTGCTCGACGTAGGAACGCTGCTCGACGACGGAACGCTGCTTGAGCTACGTGGGTTGTCGTCGACTCCGCCGCGGCCGTTGCCAGCGCCGATGTGAACTTCATGGTGTCTCCCTCAGTAGATGTTCGGGGATGACACGCCGCTCGATTGTGGATGGTTTGGTTTCTTTGAAGTTTTCTTCTGGCGCCTGAAACCGGCGATACTGCACGGGTGGATATCAACGCCGACCTCAACGCCGCATGCCCCCCAGCGGGGCTCGTGGCTTGGGTCGACGATCTCTCGGTGTACCCGCAATGGATGGGGCTCGTGCATCGTGCCGAGGCGCTCGGCGACGACTCGCTGGGGCGGCCGACATGGAGCATCGAGTTGAGGGCGCGGCTTGGGCCATTCGCTCGCTCGAAACGTCTCACCATGGTGCGCACCGAATACGCAAACACCGCTGAGGCCGGTCACGCCGAGAATTGGCGAGTGGTCTTCGAGCGTGGCGAACCCGATGGGCGCAAGCACAGCGTGTGGAGGCTCAGCGTGCAGCTCGCTGGGGTGTCAACTGGCAGCCGTGTCGAGATGAACCTGCACTACGGCGGCGGCATGTGGGTGGGCGGGCTCGTCGAGCGGGCGCTTGAAGACGAGATCGCTGCCAGCCGTGAGCGTTTGCTCACACTGATCGGCGAGACCACGCCGTAAGTCGGCCGTCGCTGCGTCGCTCTACGGTGAGCGCAAGGCCGAAGCATTCGCTGAGCGACTCCGATGTGAGCACGGCGTCGATGGCGCCGGTGGTGAGCACCTTGCCTTCGCGCAGCAGCATCGCGTGGGTCATACCCTCGGGTACTTCGTCGACATGGTGGGTCACCAAGATCAATGGTGGCGCTGCGGGGTCGGTAGTGAGTTCGGCGAGTGCGTTCACGAGTTGCTCGCGGCCACCCAGATCGAGACGGGCGCTTGGCTCGTCGAGCACCAGCACGCCTGGCTCGTTCATCAATGCTCGGGCAAGCAAGACGCGCTGCTGTTCGCCCGACGACAACGTGCCCATGCTGCGCTCGGCGTATTGCTCGACCCCCATGCGGGCCAGGCATGCGCGTGCCAAGGCATAGTCGGCCTCGGTGTATGTGTGCCACCATGTTTCGAGCGCTGCGTACTTGGCCGTTACCACCGTTTCTTGTGCCGTGAGCTGGGGCCGCAACTGGGCGCCCAGTGCCGCTGACATCACGCCGATGCGGCGCCGCAGCATGCGCACATCGGTGCTGCCCAGCGTTTCTCCGAGCACAGTGACGCTGCCCGACGACGGGTGTTCGTACATCGACGCCGTTCGAACGAGGGTGGTCTTGCCTGACCCGTTGGCTCCAAGGATGAGCCAGCGCTCGTTCGATCTCACCGACCAGTTGACGTCGTCGAGAATTCGCCGTTCGTCGCGAATGAATGTGACATGTTCGAAACGCAGTGCCTCGCTGCCAGAAAGAGTCGTCATGGTTCGCTCAGGCTAGGGCACGTGGTGACTTCTGGCGCTGCCGCAATGACGGTACGCAAACGGCGCCAACAGGTACCATTCGCACCGTCATGCGCAAATTCGGCGGGATGTTGGTGGTGATTTTGTTGTCGTCGGTGGGCTTGCCGCTCGTCGGGTACAACGCTGCCCATGCCGATACCGGTGGGGGTACAGCGCAAGACGCAGCCCGTGAGATCGCCGCAGCGCGAGACCGCGCCAACGCTGCAGCCGAGGCATGGACTCAGGCCGAGTCAAAACTCGACGTGATCAGAGACGAAAAGATCAAGCTTGATCAAGAGGTTCTGTCGCTGCAGCAACAGGCCAACGAACTGCAAACCACCGTCGAGTCGGTTGCGGTCAATCGCTACATCGGTACCGGCACGACAGGCATTGGCTTGCTCACGGGCACTGCTGGCCCAACAGAGTTGGCGCAGACAGCAATGTTGATCGGCATCATCAACGAGGCGTCGGCGAGCAGCCTCGACGAATATGCCGACATCCACAAGAAGCTCGACAAAAAGAAGAAGGCGGCCGACAAGACCTCAAAGCAGTTCGAAGCGGCGCAGACCAACTTCAAGGCATTGCAACAAAAGGCGCTCGACGAGGTTGATCGATTGCGGGTGATTGAGAAGGCTCGCCTGACCAGTGAGGCTGTAAAGAAGGCACTCGATGCGCAGCGTCAAAAAGCCAACGAGAAGATTGCCCAAGACTCGGCCGAGAAACTCAAACGAGATCAGGCGCAGGCCGTAGGCGCTGGCTCCGACGGTGGCGATATCGGCAATGGCGTCACCACTGGCAACCGGGCGTCGGGTGGTTCGGCGGGTGGCACCACTGGCTCAGGCGGCGGCGGTGGGCGCCCAGGCATCACCATCGATCAGATTTACGGCAGCGGCGACGACTGGGTGTGCCCTATCCAAGGCTCTACGGCCTTCGGTGATACATGGGGCGCGGCCCGATCTGGTGGACGCAAGCACGAAGGCGTCGACATGATCAGTTCGCGCGGCACGCTCATTGTGGCTGTGGTCGATGGCTTTGCAGAGCCCAAGCAAAACGAACTTGGCGGAACCACGATCTGGTTTACCGGTGCCGATGGCAACAAGTACTACTACGCGCACCTCGATGCGTACGCAACGCTTGGTCAAGTGGTCAAGGGTGAGGTCATTGGTTACGTGGGCGACACGGGCAATGCTCGTTTCTCGACGCCGCACCTGCACTTCGAGATTCACCCGCTCGGTGGTCCGGCCGTGAACCCGTATCCCACGGTTCGCGCCAACTGCTAATCAAGCCAGTTGCAGCGCGAGCGGCGCGTTATGCGAACCTAGGCGCATGGCCAACGAGGAACTAGCAGCGTCATTGTCTGCGGTGTTGGGCGGTGCCGCAATTGCCGATCTGTCCCGTCTGTCTGGCGGCGCATCACGCGAGACTTGGCAATTCAGTGCCAACGAGCGGATGCTGATTCTTCAACGTCAACGTGGCGGAGACATTCGTGACATGGGCAACGAGTTTGCGGTGCTTCGCGCCGCCCGAGCTGGTGGGGTGCCGGTGCCCGAAGTGATTGCGGCGTCCACCGACAAGAGCGATCTGGGTGCGGCGTACATGATCTTGAGTCACTTCGAGGGCGAGACCATCGCCCGCAAGATCTTGCGCGATGATCAGTTCGCCGATGCTCGCACCCACCTTGCTCACGACTTCGCAGTGGCGTTGGCGCGGTTGCACAGCATCGATCCCGCTGCGGCGCCCGGCCTGTTGCCAACCGATCAAGTCGTTCAGTACCGTCAGGCGCTCGACGCGCTGAAGTACTCGCACCCCACGTTTGAGTTGGTGTTTCGCTGGCTCGAACAGAACCGTCCGCCTGTTGGCCCTCAGTGCATCGTGCACGGCGACTTTCGGTTGGGCAACATCATGGTTGGGCCCGATGGCTTGCGAGCAGTGCTCGATTGGGAGCTTGCTCACATCGGCGACCCGATGGAAGACCTCGGCTGGCTGTGCGTGAAAGCTTGGCGTTTCGGCGTGCGGAAGCCGGTGGCCGGCCTCGGTGAGTACGACGGGTTTTTCGAGGCCGACTCGCGTGCTGCCAACGTGGCGGTTGACGCCGACGTTGTTCGGTGGTGGGAGGTTCTCGGCACCTTGAAGTGGGGCATCATGTGCATCATCCAAACGCAGTCGCACCTCGGTCGAATCACTCGCAGCCACGAGCTGGCGGCCATTGGCCGTCGCGTGTGTGAG
>JAPKZR010000196.1 GCA_026393695.1 Actinomycetota bacterium | reverse complement strand
GTTGCGAAGTAGTGCTCTATACGCCTTCTCACGACGCCACATTTTGGTCGCTCGGAGCCAGCGGTGTTCGCAAAGTGATTGACCTGTGGACCGAGCGTTCAGTTCATCTCAACGCTCGCCCCGATGTGCAGTTCGTGTTGGTCTTCGAAAACCGTGGTGCCGATGTGGGTGCAACCATCGCTCATCCGCACGGTCAGATCTACGCGTACGACCATGTTCCCGATCGCCCTCTGCGGGTGTTCGCGGCTGGCTGGCAACCCGATGCCGCGCCAGGCGATCGTGCAGTTGCAGCGCACGGAGACTGGTCAGCCTATGTACCCGAAGCTTCCACGTATCCGGTGGCGGTCACCATTGCGCCTACCGAACGGGTGGCCAACCTCGAGGCCTTGTCCGAGCGCGCTCGCGACGAACTCGCGGCGATGTTGGTCGATGTGTTCACTCGACTCGACTCGCTCTACGGGCAACCACTGCCGTACATGATGTGGCTCATGCAGAGTCCATCGGGCGGCGGCGAGTGGTCCGATGCGTGGTTCCACATCGAGATCGTGTCGCCGTGGCGCGCAGCGGGTGTGCCTCGCTTTATCGCTGCGGCCGAAGTGGCTGGCGGCGAGTTCTTCAACCCAGTGATTCCCGAAGTGCTCGCTGAGCAACTGCGGGCGCTGGGTTAGTCGCGAGCTTCGTCGGCTTCGGCTTCGGCAGCAAGCTCTGGCTCAACCGCTTCGTCCTCAACCGCTTCGTCCTCAATCGGCACCTCACGTCGCGACGAGATGGCGATGTACAGGCCCGCACCTACAATCGCGATCAGCGCGACCCATTGGTTCCAACGAAATCCGCCCACATGATGAGCGGTGTCGATACGCAAACCCTCGACGAAGAAACGAATGATTCCGTAGCCGATGATATAGCTGGCCATCAGATGGCCCATACGAAGTTTCACCTTGCGGCTCAACGCTACGAGCGCCAAGCACAGCGCAAGGGTGGCCAGCGATTCATAGAGAAACGTTGGATGAAAAGTGGTTCCCTCGGCGTAGCCCTCGGGCATGTGGGCCGCATCGATGCGCAGCGCCCACGGCAACTTGGTGGGTCCGCCAAAGAGTTCCTGGTTCCACCAGTTACCCCATCGACCAATCGACTGGGCCAGCGGAATTGCTGGCGCAGCGCAATCGAGTGCGACAGCCACGGGCAGTCCGCGTCGGCGAATGGCCCACACCCCGAAGAACGTGCCCAGCAGCAGGCCTCCAGGGATGCCAAGGCCGCCCTGCCAAATCTTGGGGATGTCGGCGAGATGATTCGAGAACTTCGACCAATCGGTGGCCACGTGATAGAGCCGTGCGCCGATGACGCCACCGATGACTCCCCACATCGCGATTGCATTGGCGTCGTCTTTAGTGCCGATGCCACGTTGCTCGAAGCGACGACCCATCAGCCACACGCCGGCCACTACGCCGAGCGCGATCATCAGTCCGTAGGCGTGAATATTCAACGGCCCAATATCGAACGTGCCGCTCGATGGGCTGGGGAGGCTGCCGACAGCGTGGCTCACTTGCATCACGCCGAGATCACTCGGTTCGCGAAGGCAACGGCCTCGGTGAAGATGAGTTCTTTGTCGTAGTCCTGAGTGGCCACGTGATAGCTGCGCTCGAGTTCTTTGTCGTAGTCCTGAGTGGCCACGTGATAGCTGCGCTCAAGCGTGAGCCGCTCAACTGCGCCGCCGTAGTTGGCGGCGAGATAGTCGGATTGGGCGGGCTCAACCACATGGTCTTGCGGTGAGTTCATGAGCATCAGCGGCATCTTCAACGATGGATACGACGGGGCAACGGTGGCGGCGCCATCGTTCACGAGGCTCAGCAGGCAGCGAATCGGGGTGCCGTCGTATGCCTTCTCTTTTGAGCTGGGGTCGGCGATGTCTGAGCCAATGCCCGGAATGATTTCGGTGCCAGAGTCGATCATGCCCTGCAGCATGGCCACAACCTCGGGCGCCTGCGCTTGCGTGACTGGGTTGATGCACACGATGCCGGCGATCTCTGGGTGCTCACCAGCGATCCACAACGTGAGCAGACCACCCATGCTGAGCCCGGCCACCACGATGGTGCTACAGCGCGCTGCGAGGCGCTGATAGGCGGCCTCTACTTCACCGCTCCAGTCGGACCAGCTGGTGGTGAGCATGTCTTCAACCGCTGTGCCATGGCCTGGCAAGCGGGGGAGTTCAACGTTGTAACCGCCGGCTGCGAATGCTTCGGCAACGCCGCGCATCGATGCGGGGTTACCCGTGAAACCGTGGATAACGAGGGCGCCGTGAGCGGCAGTGGTTGAGTGCGACCAGGCGTCGGCGCCGGGCATGATGGAAAAAGTCATGTCCTTGTTCTAGCGCACGAAGCAGCGCTTAGATGTATGGATCTTCCTTCGAGAGCGGTAGCTCCCACCACTCTTGCGGTGAGCCCGCCTGCTCCCATTCGGGGAATGGGTAGATGCAGTTCACAGGACATGCCGGCAGACACTTGTCGCAACCGCTGCACAGTTCGGGCACGATGACTACATCGGCACCGTGATTGAAGATGGCACCAAATTGATCGGGGCAGTGCCGTAAGCATGCATCGCAGTTGATGCACTCGAGCATCTCGATGCGTACGGGAGCGTTTTTCCACTTGGGATTACGCGTGTGGTGTTCGATTCGTTCGGTCCGCGTGGCGCCCATCGCTGCGAGTGTAGAGCGAGCGACCGCTCAGCTGTGTGGTCGCGCAGGCATTGTGGAATGAGCATCGACCACTGCACGAAGGTGTGGATGGCGACGCACGATGATGGCGATAAATGCATCGACCACCTCGGGCTCAAACTGATGCCCGCGGGCGCTGATGATGAAATCGAGCGCCTCTTCTTGAGACCACGCTCGCTTGTAGACGCGCTCGCTGGTGAGTGCATCGAACACGTCGGCCACGGTGACAATGCGGCCGCATCGAGGAATATTGGCGCCACTGAGTGCGCTTGGATAACCCGTGCCATCCCACCGCTCGTGATGGTTCAGCGCAACGATCGCGCCAAGCTGAATGAGCGGATACGTGCTGCCCGAAAGGATCTGTGCACCCACGGTTGTGTGGGTCTTCATGATCTCCCCGGCTTGAGCAAGATGGCATCGGGAACCGAAACCTTGCCGATGTCGTGCAGCCGTGCGGCCATACGTAGCTGCTCGCACCACTCGCTGTCTTCGTGGAGTTCGTGGGCGATTTCGGCCGAGAGGTCGCCGACTCGAATCGTGTGTTCGCCGGTGTCGGTGTCGCGGAATTCGGCCAACACAGCGAGACGCTGGAATGCCTCGAGCTGGTATTCCTCGAGCTCGTGCGTGCGGCCTCGAACTAATGCTTCAAGCTCGGTGGTGCGCAACCGCAGGATCTCGGCCTGTTGACGAACGTGCTCGGTGTCGTGCGCGATTTGCAGCGTTTTGATGCGCAAGTCGGTGCCCTGATTGAACAGATCTTGGTGCAGATCGAAACGCGCCTCTTGGTGGTTGAGGGCCTCTTCGAAGCGGCTGAGCTCTCGATACACCTTGGCGAGCAACTCGCGAGCGTCGAGCTCTACTGCCGGCAACGATGACTGCTGCGAAACCTCGAGTGCGCGGAGCAAGCTGGCCTCGGCGCGCAGGAAGTTGAATTCGCGCAGCGACGCCTTCCCGCGCGCCATGAAGACGTTGGCCACCGTTGATGGAGTGGGCATCGGACCGTTCTGCATGCGCTCGTCGATGAGTTCGAGCGCTTCGTCGAAACACTCAGCAGCGCGAGCCGAGTCGCCCAGGCTGCAATACGCCTCACCGAGGTTCGCGAGTACGTCGGGCACAAACGCAGGAGCGTGCTGACGTGACAACTCAAGCGCCGATTCGCCCAGACTTGCGGCGAGGAAGAACTCGCCGCGTTGTGATCGAAGCTGCGCCATGTTGGTGAGCGTGATGGCGTCGTCGTCGGGTCGACCAAGTTGTTTGTTGGCCGTGAGCGCCGCTTCGTAGGTGACGATGGCGCGATCGGTATCGCCGAGCGAATGGTGGATCGACGCAATGGTGTTGAGCAGCCCGCCCTCGTTTACGCGGTGATCGGTGGTGCGATATTGCTCAAGGCCTCGCAGGCAGCACGAGAGTGCCTCGCTGTGGTTACCGGCGTTTGAGTGCACGATGCCCATCAGGTTGAGCGCCCACACCTCGACAACGACAGCTCCAGCTTTGCGGGCAAGATCGCGAGCATCGACTGCAACACCAAATGCTTCGTCGGCGTGGCCGGTGTAAT
>JAPKZR010000322.1 GCA_026393695.1 Actinomycetota bacterium | reverse complement strand
CCTCACCGGTTTGTTGAAGACAATTGGTCAACCCCCAACCTGATGTCTTCAACAAACTCTGGATTGACCGGCTGAGGATCTAGCGGCTGAGGATGAGACCCACGGCGCTGAGGACTCCGAACGCCAGCTGCAGCTTTCCGGTTTCGCCCAGCACAGCGATGAGGTCCCGGCCCGCAGCACCGCGCACCACGCGTCGAACCGGCGCAACCGCAAGCGCAATCGCGACAACAGCGAGTGCTGCCAGCGGACGCCACGCAACGGCCGATACCAGCGAACACACGAACGCCGACGCAATGAGCGCCACGTACAACACCCGCGTGCGTTGATCGCCCAGACGCACGGCAAGGGTCTTCTTGCCAACTGCGCGATCGGTTGGGATGTCGCGCAGGTTGTTGATGACCAACAGCGCGCAGGCAAGGGCGCCAACTGCGCAGCCCATCACGATGGAGAGCGCTGTGATTTGTTGCGCAACCCCAAAGGTGGTGCCGATTGTGGCGACGAGTCCGAAGAACACGAACACGAACAATTCGCCGAGGCCGAGGTAGCCATACGGCTTGGGTCCGCCGGTGTAGAACCATGCGGCCAACAACGCGGCGGCGCCCACGGCGATGAGCCACCACGACGTAGTTGCGGCGAGCACAAGCCCGGCCACTGCTGCAACACCAAACGCGCTGAACGCCGCCTGTTTCACGGCCTTCGCCGGAGCGAGTCCTGATGCAACGAGACGCACCGGCCCGACGCGCACATCGTCGGTGCCGCGGATTCCATCGCTGTAGTCGTTGGCGTAGTTCACGCCCACCTGCAGCGCGAGGCTCACAATGAGGGCCAGCGCAGCGCGCCACCAGACCGTGTTGTCGAGGCCCGATGCGCAGGCCGCCCCAACGAGCACAGGCACCACGGCTGCCGGAAGGGTTCTTGGTCGCGAGCCGATGATCCAACGGTTGCCCACATGAACTGCATTTGTCATGGCCACAGTGTGATCCGAAACACTCGCCGCAGACGAATACAGGCAATACTTCTGAGGCAACAAGCAACGTGAAGGAGTTGTCGTGTCGGGTGAACTGTGGCGTGAAAGTGCTCTTAGTTGTCGTGTCGGGTGAACTGTGGCGTGAAAGTGCTCTTGGGCTCGCTGAAATGATTCGCCGCGGCGACGTGTCGAGTCGTGAGGTCATCGACGCGCATCTGACTCGCATCGAGCAGGCGAATCCGGCACTCAACGCTGTGGTGCGAGTGCTCGCCGACGAAGCACGGGCGCAGGCTGACGCAGCCGATCGCGCCCAGCGCGATGGCGCACCACTCGGAACGTTGCACGGTGTGCCCATCACGGTGAAAGAGAACATCGACCTCGCTGGCACGCCGACCACGAGCGGCGTGCCGTTCTTCGCCGATGCGATTGCCGATACCGATGCGCCCGTCGTTCATCGCATGCGTGCCGCTGGCGCTATCCCGATTGGCCGCACCAACCTGCCCGACTTCGGACTGCGAGTTCACACCGACTCCGAACTCCACGGACTCACCCGCAACCCCTGGAATCCACACGTCACCGCTGGCGGCTCAAGCGGCGGCGAGGCGGCCGCAATCGCCACAGGCATGAGCCCACTCGGCCTCGGCAACGACCTCGGCGGATCCCTGCGCAACCCGGCGCATTGCTGCGGCATTGCAAGTATCAAGCCCACCACCGGAGTCGTGCCATCGGCAACGGTAATTCCGCCCACTGATGTCGCGATCTCGTTTCAGATCATGGCGGTGCAAGGCGTGATGGGTCGCCGTATCGCCGATGTGCGCGCAGGCTTCACCGCCATTGCCGGAGTCGACAGCCGCGACCCCATCAGCGTGCCCGCAGTGCTCAGCGATATGCCCACCGACCGCCCGCTACGCATCGCTGTGTTGCCAGAGCCGGCAGGAGGCCGCACCGACGCCGGTATTGCCGCCGCCACACGCAAGGCTGCGAACGCGCTGGCCGACATGGGCCATCAGGTCACCGAAACAAGTCCTGCCAGTTACGCGCGCAGCATCGAACTGTGGGGACTTCTGCTCAGCGGTGATTTGCGTAGCCAGCGTCCGCTGCTCGACATGGTGCTCGGCGAAGGCGGCAGGCGCTTCCTCGATCTCACCGACGGGAACTTCCCCGATCTCGATGTTGCTGGCTGGAGCGCGATCCACACTGAGCGCTACGGAGTAGCGTGCGAGTGGGCCGAGTTCTTCACTCAGTTCGACGCGCTGATCACTCCGGTGTGGGCCCACCCAGCGTTTGCCCACGGCGCAGACATCGCCGATTCCGAAGGTGCGCTGATGACCCTCGAGACGATGCGCCCAGTGCTGCCACCAAACCTGCTCGG